>JANNEE010000342.1:0-2893 GCA_031388325.1 Deinococcales bacterium | reverse complement strand
GTCCCTATTTTCTTCTTGATGTTGTACCGTGCTGCTCGGTTCGGTATCCAAGAAACCAATGGCAAAGATGGCTTGGTCTAGGTTTTCAACGTCATAGGATTCAATTTTAATCTCGACGTAAAAATGGTTTGGTGTGATCGAATCTACGGCTTGACGAGAAGGTATTGTGTTTAACATAAAATTCTCCGTGTTGGTTGTGGTATCTTTGCGCTTTTAAGCAGGTATTGGCAGAACAAAGTGTAGGCAGTTTACTAATGCTGACGAAAAACACTAAGGAGAAGTTGTGCAAAATGCCTAAAGGTCGTCCAAAAAGCAAGGCACTAACCGAACTTAGTAAACTGCTTGAGCAGCACAAATCAGTAGCCAAAGTGTCGGAAGTAACAGGTGTCCCAGAGAACACTATTCGCAGCCGCGCACGCCGAGAAGGATTAAAACTTCCAGGTCAATCTGGAAATCGAGTAGTTGCTGAGGCTACACTTATTGAAATAACCAAACTTCATAATCGTACTTGGTTTCAGCCAAATGGCAAATTGATACTTGAAAGTAGCGAGGTAGGTAAGATTGCAAAGAATACTGCTGCATCTCTAGGCGTAGATACAAAAACAATAAGAGAGCGATTGAAATCTTTGATTTCTATAGAAAGAATAGATTCTGAGTTTGCACATCCGCTTAGTTCCATGTCGTTTTCTGATACAAAAAAAGCAATTTTTCGGCATTTTATTGAGTACAGTAAGAATCGTGTAAGTTCAATAATTGGTCTTTTTGCATTTGCAGAAGCACCTAAAAATGATACTGGTAATTTTTTCTTAATCTACATGGAAGCATTAAAGAGAGTAGAATTTTTGTTGGAAACACCTCAGGCAAAAAAAATTTACGATAAATTTGGCTCTGTGCGTTTATATGATCGAATTCTTCAAGAAACTGAAAAATTTGTACAAATGAGACTGAAAGAATTGCCCCGAGAACAGATGTTTGTGTTTTTGAAGTGTTTAGAAAAAATAAAAAATGAACCACCAGAGGTTAATCAGCCAGAGGAATTTGAAAATGAATTAGATTTCATGTCAAAATTTTTTGCAGAATTTTTGGCAACACAAGTTACATAAAACCCTGCCTCGGCTCGAGCCAATCGCGGATTGCAAAATCGAAGCGCTTCTAGCGGCTGGCGCAAACACCAAAGACATTGCCTATGCCCTCGAGAAGTTGTGAGCAAACTCTCGAGGTGCTAATTGTATCTTAGGCTGCCACCAACTTCTTACGCTCACCAATTTGCTGTCGCCACATCGCGTAGTACAAACCCTTCTCGAGCAGCAATGCCTCATGTGAACCAGTCTCGACAATTTCGCCACGCTCGAGAACATAGATTCGGTCAGCGTGCATAATCGTGCTTAATCGGTGGGCAATCAAAACCGTAATTTGCTGCCCTGAACTCGAGATGTCGCGGATGGTATTGGTGATGTCCTCTTCGGTTAAAGAATCAAGCGCCGAAGTTGCTTCATCAAAAATCAGAATGCTTGGCTGGCGCAGTAACGCCCTAGCTATCGAAATTCGTTGTTTCTCGCCACCTGATAATTTTAAGCCGCCTTCGCCAATGGTGGTATCCATACCCTTTTCGGCTTTGGCTAAAAGCCCATTGCAAGAAGCTCGAGACAGGGTTTCTCGCAGCAATTCATCCGAGGCGTTTGGGGCAACAAAGAGCAAATTCTCTTTGATTGTGCCAGAAAATAATTGGGTGTCTTGGGTCACAAAACCAATCTGAGCGCGAAGTTCTTCAAAATTAATATCTTCTTCGGGCAAACCATTGTAAAAAATACTGCCCGTATGTGGACGGTACAAGCCAACAAGCAGTTTCATCAGGGTGCTTTTACCTGAGCCGCTCGGACCAACAAAAGCAATGGTTTCGCCTCGAGCCACCTTAAAATCAATCTCTTCGATGGCGTTATGGTTGGCGCTTTGGTGCTTAAAACTGACTTTAGAAAACTGTAAATCTTGGACTCCACCGATGGCTTTCGGCTCGAGCGGCTGGGCTTCTGGGGCTTTGTTCATCAATTTCTCGAAATTATTTAAGGAGGCTTCGGCTTCACGGTAGGAAAGCAGCACATTACCAATTTCTTGCATCGGACCAAAGACAAAAAAAGCAAAGAACTGCATCGTGATAAGTTGTTCTGCCGAAATCGTCTTACCAAAAATCAGGAACATTAAAATAAATAAAATCACTTGGCGCAAGGAATTAACCACTGTGCCTTGGACAAAACCAATGCCACGAACATTTTTAACTTTCTCGAGTTCAAGCCCAAGAATCTTTTGGGTGTTTTTATTTAGGCGGGTAATTTCTTGCCCCGTCAAACCAAGGCTTTTGACCAATTCGATGTTGCGTAAACTTTCGGTGGTTGACCCTGCCAGAGCCGTGGTTTTTGCGACAATGGTTTTTTGGATAATTTTTAGCCGTTGACTGAGTGCATTGGTGGCAAACACCATCAAGGCAGCCCCAAGCGCATAGGCAATCGGTAAGCTCCAATGCACAAAAAGTGCGGCATAAACGAATACAAAGACCACCGCGATAATCACACCAAAAAGCACATTGATTGCGTAATTAAGAAATTTTTCAACATCCGAGCGAACTTTGGTTAAAATTGAAAGCGTTTCGCCACTGCGTTGGTCTTCAAAATCTTGGTACGGGAGTTTCATGGCGTGTTGCAAACCATCCGAGAAAACCTGAGCGCCAAATTTTTGCACAATCACATTCAAATAATAATCTTGGAAATTCTTGGCAATGCGGCTGACCATAGCCACACCGACACTCGCCCCCAATAAAGTCAGCACGGTCGGCAGAAAGGCAGCCCAATCTAGTGGCTTGGTCTCTTGGTTAAAAGCAAGTTTGACCAGTTGCCCAGTG
>JANNEE010000028.1:0-3608 GCA_031388325.1 Deinococcales bacterium | reverse complement strand
CAATCGGCGTTTTAAGGTGTTTAGGTGTTTGGGTGAGCGGTATAGAAATCGTCGGAAGCGGTTTGGTTTGCGAGTGAATTTGATTGCTGGTTTGTATAATTTGGATGTAGGACGATGATTTTTGACTTATGCAAGAGGTCTGAGCGCGTTTTGAGGAACTCGAGAATTTTTCCCCATTGGTCTTTAGTTAGGGATACGTTAGTCACACTTTAAGTTGACGTATTTTTGGTTGAAAGTCAACACAGCCTAGATTCATGGAATCTCTATGCTTAAATCTCTTTCTCTTTTCGGCGGCTGTGGCGGCTTGGATAGCGGTGTCTCCCAAGCTGGTTTCACTCCATTGGCAACGCAGAAACAACTCCTCATGCCACCAAAACCTTGTCGCATTGGCTGCTATTTCTCGAGCCTACTCGAGGTCTACTGTACCGCGTAAGCGCCAATGCCCACGCCGGGGTAGTAATAGCCAAGAATCTGCGTGTATCCGTAGCCTTGCGCCGCAAAGTACCGCGCTCCATACTGCGATAAACCCACGCCGTGTCCATTGCCGTAACCCTCAATAATCAGGGGGTTGCTCGAGACCACATCAATCATACTGCTTTTTGCACCCAATGCCCGTGCAAGGCTGTAGATGTTTGTGCCTGTGATTTTACTTGTGCCTGTGCCACCGATGATTTCTATTGAACTTGGGCGGTTGCTTTCGGTGCGGTCTAAGACGCGCATACTGCGAAATGTACCAATGTTGACAAATCGGTTAATCACACTTTGGACAGTGGCTTGTGAAACACTAACACGCCAAGCATTCGGACTCGAGACTCCGCCTGGGTCTGGGCGGGCAGTCAAGTAGGGCAAGTCGCCACCCCAGATTTCGCGGCTCGAGGCGGTAAAGCCGCCACTTTCGGCATGGAAATAAGTTCGGGCGGGTTTGTTGCCATACGATAAAATTAAGCCGCGTGTGCTGGTAGCCGCCGCGTCACCGCGTGGTGTTTCGGCAGTTGCACCGCCGTAGACTTGGCAACGTTCAGAGTCGCACAGGTCATAATCGGCTTTGGTGTTGATGTTGGCGATTGCGTAAGTTCGGGCAATCACTGCTTGGGCTTTTAGGGCTTCGTCTTGCCAATAGGTTGGCATCTCGAGCGGAATCACACCACGCACATATTCTTCAACATCTACAGCATTGACCAACATCACTTGTCCGCCTCGAGCCAGAAGCATGGCTGCGCCACGGTAGAGTTTATTGTTGTACTGAAAATAACTGGTGTTGCTTTGCAGAATTAAACGGTCTTTGCCTGTATCAAAGATGCCAGTAGCGGTTTCGATACCAATGTCGTTACCAAGTACCGAGACGCGCCACTCGAGGGCGGTATCGCTGCTCGAGATGGTTGTGCCGTCAGCAAATAAAGCACTGTGATTGGCGGGCATCAAAATCGAGACTTTACTTTGTTGCCCAAGTAAAACCCGTAAAAGCAGCACATTGGGGTTGCGTGGTTGTGCTGCTCCGACTGAAAAGAGGAGTAATCCGATTAAAACAAGGCTTTTGAACCACATATGGCTCGAGTGTACCTGATTTTTGTCAGACATAAAGCTGTTTTGTCACATTCAGATTGAAGTCAGCTTAGTCTCATCTTACGCGGTACAATTCGTAATCCATGACCTTAGCAAGTGAACATAGTGCCGAAACAATGGCGTTACAAACCCGTCTGCCTCCAAATTGGCGGCGTTTACGCTTGAACCTTGAGTGGGACGGCACAGAATTTAAGGGCTGGCAAGTCCAAAGTAAGGGTGAGCGCACCATCCAAGGGGTTTTAGAAGCTGCCCTCGAGCCATTAGGTCGTTTCAATCGCCCGATGGCAGCCGGACGTACCGACACAGGGGTTCATGCCCTCGAGATGCCCGTTCATGTGGATGTCGGATTTAGCACCCCTGCCGATAAGGTCTTAAAAGCCCTCAATGCCCGTTTGCCACCAGATGTCCGCGTCCTAAGTTGTACCGACACCGATGCCAATTTTCATGCACGGTTTTCTTGCAATTGGCGTTCATACAGTTACCGAATTCTCAACACCCCTACTGCCAGTGCCTTAGAACGCTCCCGCGCCCTGTGGATACCCTACCGCCTCGAGGTTGCCCCAATGCGTCATGCGGCGGCGCATTTAATCGGCGAGCATGACTTTGCGGCTTTTGCCACAAGGGAAGAACGCGATACCCAACGCGAAGTCCTATCGGTTGATGTTCGAGCCGTTTCTGCCCCATTCTCGAGAAACACCGAATTTGTTGAAGTCAGAATCACGGGCGAGAGTTTTTTGCGCCATATGGTACGCGGCATTGTTGGTACGCTGCTCGAAGTCGGCAGTGGCAAACTTAAATCTGAAGATGTTTTAACTGTTCTTGAGTCCAAAGACCGTGACCAAGCAGGTAGAAATGTTGCACCACACGGGTTGTATTTTGTCAAAGCTGGGTACAGCCCGTGGCAGGGGTGAATGGGCTATGAGCTTTGAGTTTTCTTTCTTCCTGTGGGTGATTTGGGTCGTGCCACACCCAGTTTGTATTCTTCCCAACGGGTATCTACCAATTCGGCTATTTCTGGGGGCATGGAAATTTTCGGAGGCCAGGTTCGGGTAAAACCCTCCTCGGCAATTTTTCTCGAGCCGTCCAGCACTAGAACATTTCCAGTTAATCCTTTTTCGATGCTCGAGTCTCGTTCGGGGTCTATGTTGTTCAGGAGCGTCCAAAAAGCGTCTTCGGCATCAAGCACATTGGTTTGATCATCCACAATCGCAATCAGGCGAATGCCGGAAGCCTCTGGGGTAGCTGCCAAGGTTTTTCCTAGCTCGAGACCTTGGTGGGGCTTGGTTTTGTGTAAGCTCACCCACCAGATTCCACCTCCGGGCTGGCTCTGTTCAAGAATCCCCTCGAGTTTGGGCAGGGTGTGGGTATCCCGAGGGAAAGCGGGTGTCCACGGGACAGCTTTACCCTCTTCCCACGTTTTTTGTGTGCCATCTATAATCAGTTTGCTGCCATAACTCCATTCACGGCTCGAGTGGTCAAGCACATCGGTCGGTCCTTTGGTGATGACCGTATCGCGTCCGGGTTCGCAGTGCAGCAGCGCGTGTTGCCAAAACTCGAGGTTATTTTGTGGCTTGGCAATTCCAGCTTCGCAAACCACGGCGACTTTGGTAAACATCGCTTGTCCGAGTCCAAACATGCCATTGGCAACTTTATAGGCTTGTCCGGGGTAAGATTTTTTAATTGTCACATTGACCAAATTATGGGCAATACCGCAAGGTGGCAAATGATAATCGGCAATCTCTGGCAGAATTAACTGGGCGGGAACAAGAAAAATTCGTTCGGTGGTTTCGATTAAATACGCATCTTCCATCGGCGGTCTGCCAACAATGGTGGCTGGATAAACCGCGTTTTTTCGCATGGTGATGGCTGTGACATGAAAAAGTGGGTATAAATCCTCGAGCGTATAAAACCCTGTATGGTCGCCAAAAGGACCTTCTGTCACCCAATCCTCGGTAGGGTCAATGTAACCCTCGAGAATAAATTCGGCATTGGCTGGAACTTCTAAGTTGACGGTGATGCCTTTAATCACCTCTTGTCCCTTGCCA
>JANNEE010000026.1:0-2444 GCA_031388325.1 Deinococcales bacterium | reverse complement strand
CCAAGATAATAGGCTGGATTGGCTTGCGGCAACGCCACCCGCACCGCCGCAGGTGCAGCGATATAGCTGGCACTGGCTGCCATCACCCCGAGTACAAACGCACCGCCTTCGCTCATGCCTGCCACTCGAGCCAGTGCAATCCCAAGAGCGCCATGCAGCAACGGAACGAAGATACCAAAACCAATTAAGTACGCCCCCACTTTTTTTAAGTCGCCAAAACGATGCCCAGCCACCATCCCCATCTCGAGCAGAAAAAGTGTTAAAACGCCCTTGAACGGGTCAATAAAAAATGGTTTGACCTGCTCTAAACCCGGTTTGCCCGCCAAGAAACCAATCACCAAACCACCCAGTAGCATAAATAAACTGCGTCCCGTAAAAAGTTCATGCCAAAGATTGCTGTGCGGTGTGGCTTTTTTAGTGTTCTTTGCCAGTAAAATGGCTATTGCAATTCCGGGAACTTCAAGCACTGCCACCAAGGCAGGTAAGAAACCCTCGAGATTTGGGTACTGGGCTTGAGCAAAGGTCAGGGCGGCGGTAAAGGTGACTGCCGAGACACTGCCATAATGGGCTGCAATTGCCGCCGCGTTTATTTTGTCAAAACGTCGTGACAAGACAAAAAAAGCAGTCAGAGGTGTGATGATACCAATTGCTAAAGTCGCCAGTACGGGCAGAATAATACTTAAAAAAGGGGTGATTGAAAGCTCCGCGCCACCTTTTAAGCCAATCGAAAAGAGCAAGTAAATACTGAGAACCGAGTATAAATCCTCGGGCAAACGCAAGTCTGAACGCACCCAAACCGCAATTAAACCCAAAGCGAACGCCAGTACCATTGGCGACAACAAATTTAGTCGCATTAACTCGATAATATCCATTGGGTTGATTGTAACTGAAGATACAAGGCTTAAAAGTAATGTTACTCTTGCACCAAGTAACAGTGATTACTCTTGTACCAAGTACAAACGATTATCCTCGAGTTGATACATGAGCGGTACAATCATCACATTTGGGTACTTGGGTCTTAAGCGCAACGCCTCTAAACGTACAAAATCGGCTTCGTTTTCGATTTCAAAAAACGGGGCGTACTGAAAAAAGTATTCACGAGCATCGGTTTCGTTCCAACCGACATCTATCATGCCACGCACAAAGGCTGGCAATTTACGACTCAGACCAACCATGCCGCAGTTGGTATGGGCAATTAAAGCAATATGGCGCACTCCGCCAATCGAAAGTGCGTAAGTTACACGAAATTCGTTGTGGCGTAAATTTGCACCAGTCGTCCGCAGCACATAGGCAAAGTTGTCTGGGGTTCGCAGCACTTTACGATTATCCATACACATGCCAATTAAAATTTCGGCTTTGTCGCAACGTTCTAAGTCCGCCCCTAAATTATGGAAATTTAATAAGCGTGCAATCGGGGTATTTTGGTACTCGAGCGGTATGTCTTCTAGCGAGTCAATCGGTTTTAAGGTATTTATCATTTTTGCGCCTCAACTACATAAACCATACCACCAGAAGCCTCAATCCAAGCCTTCTCGAGTTGAGCGCGTTGGTACACCCGTCGCACGGCTGCATCGGTGGCTGCCGCAGGGTCATTGACAATTGCATCCCCAGACTTGGTAAAACCACGCAGCACCAGCAAATGCCCGTTGCTCGAGGGCAGGGCAGCCCCATTTAAGCCGCCAAGTTTCCAAGCCAGACTGAGCGCCAATGGGATTCCTCTGGCAATGTACGGCTCGGCTTCGGTCAGGCTGCTCAACCGATGCAGATAGGCTTTTAATCCTTTAGAACCCGCGTATGCCATGTTAAAAGACCAATTGCCAGCCCCGTCATAGGTGCTATCCCAAACGGTTTTAGCCGCCATCGGCACAGTATCGGCTAATTTACGCCCAAGTTTTTTGCCCCAATACTCGAGCAGCATGGTCAGGCTGGTCGGACTGCACCAAACCCGTCCGCCATCTGGATAAATCATTTGTGAACGCATTGGCACAGCTAAGTCTGTTCCCCAAACCGCCTGATTAGATTTGGTAAACAGCACTTTTTTATGCTGCAAAGAATCCGACATGATGGCAGCCAAACCAAATAAAGTCGGACTGATTCCCGTTTTTGTACTCGAGAACCGCACCCGAATTTGTAGTGCCTCGGCAAAGGATTTTAATTTGAGGGTATCGGTGTCAACATCGCCAAAAGAATCGGCTTGCCCAGTCACACTTCGCCTCACCAGACTTAAATCGGTACTCCAAGTACCCAACTGAAAATACTTAGACCATTTACCAGCAACCCTCGCTCGAGCCTCGATTTGTAGCGCCGTACCACTTGGCGTGAAGGCATTCCAAGACAGTACCGCCGTGTTAAAACGCCCCGCAATAAAACCCGTCTCGAGAACCCCAGACAACTTATTTTTGTCTAAACCAAGCGCTAAAGTATCAGTCGAAACAGACGTTAAA
>JANNEE010000333.1:0-1905 GCA_031388325.1 Deinococcales bacterium | reverse complement strand
ACAAAAGGATAATTGGGCGAGTCTCGTAAGGCTTTGCGGATTCCAGTTAGCACAGAGGCAGTCTAACAAAATACCTCGAGAACCGAAATCTTGAAGTCTAGGCTGGTGAGCCATTCAACTATTCTACCGTAAAAAAGCCGTTTTAAACGTTATTTTCAAGAATATTCAAAAATGAGTCCTTTAAGAAAGCAAAGCCATTTTGGGTATTCTCGAGAAAGCTGGACAGCCCCAATGCCTTCTTTCCGTGCGCTCAATTCTTAAGGTAGGCTGTACCTATGGCTATTCAAACCTTAGCAATTGATGATCAAACCTTTGATGCGGCACTCGAGTTCTTTGCTGTGGTTGGCGACCAGTTAAAACCCAAATCGGAGTTGTCTCGAGCCGCTAAAGATGACGAACTCCTTGACCGCTATGGGTTTACGGCATTTGTCGAGGCGCTGCGAAGCGAGACCTTTTTTGAAGACCCACTCGAAACGGTACTTGACCTCGAGTTGAACCAACCATTTGACTCCGAAGAGGCAGCTTGGGAAGCAATTAAAGATTTTTATTCGGAACGGGCTTGTACGCTTTTACAAGTTGGAGATACCGAGGAATTTATTGTTGGCGACGAATTGCTGTATTCACTGGGGTTGGTCTCGAGATAAATGACCGCCTTTTTATTTTGGCAAATTCGTTTGTAAATACCTCAGCCAATTACCACCCATCACTCCAGCCTTGTATTCAGGTGGCACAACCGCCCCGATTTTCTCGAGGTCAGAAATCGTATCAAAACCATTGGGGGCTTCTTCTGCCCCAAAACCACCATCGGAATCTGAACCTATGCCCATGCGCTGCCAACCAACAAGACTTGCCATATGGGTCAAATGGGCTTTGACTTGGTTTTCAAAGGTCACTTCTACACTGCGGTTTTCTCGTGTCCAACGTGGGTCAAGAAAAGCATTGAGCATCACCACACCAACCCGTCCGTCTCGAGCCTTAAGTTCTAGCAGCATCGCATCGGTTAAATGCCGATTACTGGTGGCACGCAGCGCAAAAGCATTGCTGTGTGAAGCGATTAAGCGCGTAATGCCAACATCTAAGCTCTGCCAAAAGGCTTCCCAACTTTGGTGCGAAGCATCTAAAATCATCTTTTTACTTTCAATCGCCGCAATCAATTCGCGTCCAATTTCAGATAACCCACCAGGCATTTCTGTACCACCTGCGTAGCGTGTGCGCCCCCAACTTGTGCCAATCATTCGCACCCCACGCCCATGCCAATACTCGAGTTCAGACGGGTTACGAATTGGGTCTGCGCCTTCCATTAAAATAACCAGACCCGTGATTTTGTCAGCTTGCCATAACTCGAGATGATGATTTAAGTCGGCTTGGCTTTTGATCATTCGCACCTGACCACGTTTAGCCCAACCTTCGTAGACCTCGAGTTGGGCGATTGCTTGGGCATGGGCTTGGTCGGGTGTGCTGTATCCCCTTGGGTCAAGGATTCCCGGTTTTGTCCATTGCACCGCAGGTGAAGCAAAGAGCGTCGCAAACGCCACTGCTACACCCGCTTGGCGCATGGCTGGCAGGGTTGTGGTACACAGCCCGTGTTCGTTATTCGGCTCGAGAACCCGAATTTCATGTGGGGTTTTATGGGCTAAGTCACGTCCATAAAATACTGCGCCAAAGGCTAAATCCAAGTGTCCATCTATAATCATGGGGCAGTATACTCGAGGGTTATCTGACGAATAAAGTGGCTCGAGAAGGTTCAGATTTCGTTGCTTTCTTCCATTTCAGCCGCTTTGTCCTGCACCCAACGGCGGTACAGTTCGGCTTTGTATTCGGCTGCTTTTGAGCGGTTCATAAACACAGCAATTGCCCCATACAAAGACACCAAAAGCGCCAGTAATTGCAGAACCGGATTGAACT
>JANNEE010000011.1:0-2014 GCA_031388325.1 Deinococcales bacterium | reverse complement strand
CTTGAAGGTCTCTTCAAAACGCTGCAACCACCACGCAAAATCATCTTTTGCCATGACATCAAAGCGGTAATGTGGATTGCCCCAGAGTTGCCCAGTGGCACTAAAATAATCTGGTGGCACACCCGCCACCACACTTGGGCTACCATCTGGCTCGAGCGCAAATAGACCTTGGTTTGCCCAGACATCCGAAGAATCATGTGCCACAAAAATTGGAATATCGCCAACAATCCGAATGCCCTTGGCATGAGCCGCCTGTTGCACCATTGCCCATTGTCTAAAAAACCAGTATTGCGTCAACGCATAAAGCGTGATGTCGGCAGCGTACTCTAGTTGTGCTGCTTCAAGTGCCTCTGCATCTCGGCGTACCAGTTCGGGTTTCCAAGTGTTCCACGGTTTACCACCATGAGCATTTTTACATGCCATAAACAAAGCATAGTCCTCGAGCCAAGAGGCATTGGTAGTGCGCCAATTGGTAAAAGCGGCTTGCTCGGCACTCGAGGCTTTTTCTTGCCAAGTGTTGGCGGCTTGGCGCAGCACCTGCCATTTCCAAATATAAATCCAGCCATAATCAACGGAGTCTGCTGGAAAGTCTGGCACATTTTGAAGCGCTTCCAAAGTCAAAAATCCGTCAGCAGCTAACAATTCTAAATCAATTAATAACGGATTCCCTGCAAACGCCCCAAAACTCTGGTACGGCGAATCCCCGTACCCCGTATGACCAAGCGGCAAAACTTGCCAGAGTTTTTGACCCGCAGCCTCGAGCCAATCTAGCCACTCGAAAGCTGATGCCCCCAACGACCCAATCCCAAAACGCCCTGGAAACGAAGAAGGGTGAAGCAGCACCCCAGACGAACGACTAAAAATTGACATGGGCTAGTCTAACAAACAAACCGCATCAACCTCAATCTCCACCAGCATTTCGGGGGCAATCAGTTTTGAAACCTCGAGCATCGTGGCGGCTGGCAAAATAGAACCAAACACCTCACCATGCGCCCGCCCAACCGCCTGCCAATCTTCGATATTGGTTAAAAACATTCTGGTACGCACCACATCGGCTAAACTTGCACCGACACCCTCGAGTGCCAAACGCACCGTCTCGAGGGTCTTGGTGGTCTGTGAATAGGCATCCCCCGAGACCATACCGTTTTGGTCGGCAGCCGTGCAGCCTGAGATAAAAACCTGATTGCCAACCCGCACCGCCCTCGAGTAGCCAATGAGAGGTTCCCATTTGCCGCCGCTCGAGAAGTGAATTCGTTTCATACAACCTCCAGTTTTTGTGTTCAGAACAAGATATTAAAACATGGTCTAAGTGAATTTGAAGACTCGTGGTAAAATCTGGTGTGAAAAAACTTGTCCTTATTCTTGTACTTCTTTATGGATGGACAGCGGCGAATGCTCAAGACATTACCATCAACGGAAATTTTGGAATTCGCTTTGACCTCCTAATTCCTGGAATTCATCTTGGAATCGAAGTTGGAATACCAGAATGGCAATTGGGGGTTCGTGGTGCGATTAACCTCTTAATTATTGTGAATCTTGTCTCTGTAGATGCGTACTTGCGCTACCGCTTTGCTGAAAACTGGAGTCTTTACCTCGGTGGTGGAAAGCGCTGGTATATCAGCCCGATTACATTCCCATCTGACGAGTGGCATGGGTTACTTGGCGTTCAGTATTACACTTTTTTTATCGAAATACAGCCTGGAATCATCCGTGGTACAACTTGTGGACCAATTGAGCCAGCCGCAGCGCAAAATAAAACACCTGCTTGTGGCTCGAGCAAACCCTATGAAACATTCAGCTTTTTTGCCACCCTTGGTTGGAGTTGGCGTTTCTAACAGATGTTCAAGAAATTTTTAATCATCGCATGTCCATGTTGGGTCAAAGCACTCTCGGGATGAAACTGCACCCCATGAATTGGATATTCCTTGTGCCTCACACCCATAATCGTGCGCCCGTGTGCCTCAATTACCCACGCATTGACTTCTAAGCAATCTGGTAAATCCTCAATCACAAG
>JANNEE010000793.1:0-3413 GCA_031388325.1 Deinococcales bacterium | reverse complement strand
TTCGGCAACAGCAATGGAGGACAAGTATATTTTGGCATCAATGAGGTCGCTAAGTTTTTGTAACACTTGAATTGGTCGTTTATTCAAAATGTAAATACAGATGTTTGTGTCCAACATATACTTCACTTCCACAAATCACCCCATTCACGTAACTGCGGAGATGGTTGGCTACGAACAAAATCGTCCCCTTCCATCTCGATGGCAGTCAGTACATGTTCCCACTTTTTTTTCTTGGGTGTTAAAACAATGCTGTCGCCAACTTTTTCAATCAGCACTTCTGTGCCTTCAAAACGAAATTCCTTGGGTAAACGAACCGCTTGGCTACGTCCGTTCTTAAATAATTTGGCAGTGGCAATCATAGAGATCTCCTGATGGTATAACCAAGAGTATAGACCAGACCCTGCATTCCTACAAGTATTTGTCCGTTAATAAATTCTTACCCTTTACAACAGCACCTGTCTTGCCCCGGAAGCAGCACCTACGGGCTTTGGCGCTTCCCGATTTGAGAACGAAAAAATATTTCCTCCTAGCTTAACATGATTCCTCCATCTAAACTTGTGGGACCTTCAAGAGCTTTGTTTTTTAAGTTTTATTCTTTCCTGCAAGAATTTTATCCACAGTTTCTTCAACACTTAACTGGCTCGAGTCAATCACCAACCAATTTGTTTTTGGATGCGCCTTGATTTGGGTGTACAAATACCGAATCGCTTGCTCAAGATTTTGCTTAAAACTTCCCTCATCGAGATTTCTCGAGAACAAGCGCTGCACAGTCGTCTCGAGGCTCGGTAGTAATAAAATCCGTGTGATGCGTTGCCCAATTTTTTGAGAATACACTTCGTCTGGTTTGTCGCCGTACCAAAAGTCATCTATTGCCACTGCAAATTCGTTATCTGAGTAAATCCTTGCCATACTCGAGGCGGTTTCTCGAGCCAAACGCAACTGCTCGAGGGTGGCGGGTGGAACTTCCAAAGCCATGTCGGATAATCCAGACACAACCATTTGGCGTAGATTATCCACGGGAATGTGAACACCTTGTTCAAAACGCTGCATTAAGGCTTTGGACACTGTGCTTTTGCCCGAGGCAGGCGTTCCCATGATTAAGAAAACAGGCTGCATAAGTTCACAAGTCCCATACCACAGGGAATTGGTTTAGACTACGAAACATCGGGATGGTACGCCAAGTCAGGGCTTCTTCAGGAACACCAAGACGCAAATTGGGCAAGTTTTGCAACAAGGAATTGAGAGCAATTTCACCCTCGAGTCGAGCCAAAGGCATACCAAGACAAAAGTGCATTCCATGTCCAAAAGCCAATTGGCGTTTAGCGTCCCTCGAGAGGTCAAGCACTTCCGGGTTAGGGAATTTTTCGGGGTCGTGATTGGCTGCCGCTAGAATTCCCATGACCAAATCACCTTGTTTAATCTGATGCCCGCTAAGTTCAGTGTCTTTAGCTGCCCACCTCGAGAATGACCGTTCGACAGGGCTGTCGTAACGCAAGAATTCATCCAATGCGCCTGCCATTTTTTCAGGGTTTTGTTGTAACTCGGCTCGAGCATCGGGAAAGCGCATCAATGCCAAAATTGAATTACCAATCAGATTAACCGTGGTTTCATGTCCAGCAATAATCAGTAAAACAACAGTGCTGTACAACTCAGATTCAGAAAGTTGATTGCCTGCTTCTTCAGCTTGGAGCAATGCCGAAATCAAATCATTTTGAGGAGCTAAACGCCGCGCAGCAAACAATTCACCCAAGTAAATTGCGAATTCTTGAATCAAAGCTCCAGCCTTGGCTTGGGCTTCGGGTGTGAAGGCTGGAGTCATCACCGCTTCAGACCATTGCTTAAAATGCTCACGGTCTTGGGCTGGAACACCAAGCATTTCAGAAATCACAATGGTAGGTAATTGAAAGGCAAAATCAGCCATTAAATCCATTCGCCCTTTGGCTTTGACAGTGGCAATTAAATCGTCGCTAATGGCTTGGACTCGAGGACGCAAATCACGCACTCGAGACGGCGTAAATGCCAGACTAACCAATGTGCGTAAACGGCGGTGTTCATCACCATCTTTATTGAGCATATGACTAAACATCAACGCCTCGAGCGGACTGGGTTGCGGTACTTTTTCAGCAGGCAAGGCATTTTTGGCATCTCGGACAAAAAGCGTGTCTTTATGCAAAATGGTTTGGACATCTTCAAAGCGAGTTACAAACCAAATTTTAGTCTTGCCATCAAGCCCAAGTTGTGAATATACAGGGTTCTCGAGGCGCATCTGGGCAAAAACAGGGTACGGATTATCCTTAGTGGTTTGGCTATAAAGGTCGTATTTTCGTTCAGCAGCGATGGAAGTTAGTTCAGACATAATTTCTCCTAAAGGCTCAGCACAGATGATGCAGGGCGTGGTGTTGTAATTGGATCAGCGTGCCGATGCACGAGCTTCCAGCCATGTTGTTCCAATGTAAAAACACTGGTCACACGGACAGCAATAGAAACAAGTTCTGCGTCACCGCCGACTTTGGCTTGACTGCGTTCAACTTCAACAATGCAAGCAAAGTCACTCGAGACATAACTGGCAATGCTTTCAACTTCGGTCACTTGACCATCACGATAATTTGCTGCCGCTCCAGCCAGCCTTGCCATGACTTGCTCCTGACCTCGAGCAAATGGTCCAAAAGGATTACCAAGCGTTATGTCCTCTGATTTGGAATACAAAGTTTGGAACAACGTTGGGTCGCCTTTCAGGATTGCACCAAGGGCAGCATGACTTTGTGCTTTGGCAAACTCGAGGTTGAGTGAATCATTCATCGTTGACTCCTTTGCTTTTTTAAGTTTATACCTCGAGCGTCGCACCAACGTCGCATGGGAGACCTGCACCAACGTCGCATGGGCAGCTTCACATTGGAAAAAGCTGTTAAACTACTGTTCTACGATGATTCCTTTTGTGCAACTACTTGGAACTGCCAAGGTGAAACTCGAGACTCGAGAAATCATTTTTTTATCAGATAAACGTTTTTTACTTCTTGCGTACTTGGCTTTTAAGGCAGATTGGGTGTCTCGAGACGCGCTGTCAATGGTGTGCTTTGAGGATGCCGATTCGGTTTCTGCTCGTAAGAATTTGCGGCATTTGTTATCTCGAGTACGGGCATTGGATTTTGTTGAACTCGAGTCAAGTGGCGAATTGGTGCGTTGGCTGGTGGATTCGGACGCAGCCGAGTTTCAACTCTTTATCAGTTCTAATCAGTTGCAAAAGGCACTGGGGGTCTACCAAGGACAGTTCTTGCAAGGGTTACATTCTGATGTGCCAGACCTCTCCGATTGGCTCGACTCAGAACGCGAAGCGCTGCACAATGCGTATCGTAACGCGGCATTACACGCGGCAAAGCAATTGGTGGCTGAACAAGAATTTATGGCTGCACAAG
>JANNEE010000783.1:0-6032 GCA_031388325.1 Deinococcales bacterium | reverse complement strand
TCCAGCCAATGCCAACCCTGCCAAAGTAATCAACATGAGTTTAGGCGGTAGCCTGAGTGCTGGGCAAACTTGTGCCACCAACGACACGGCTACACAAAATGCGATTAACGATGTCACCGCCCGAGGCGCTTCGGTGGTGGTCGCAGCAGGCAACAGCAACAAAGACACCCGTTCCTACACCCCTGCTTCTTGTAACAACACCATCACAGTAGCCGCTTTGAACCGCAACAACAGCCGAGCCTATTACAGTAATTTCGGACCAGACATTGATGTCGCCGCCCCCGGGGGCGATACCCAAACCGATACCAACGGCAACGGCATCAAAGATGATGGTGTGTTATCTACCTTAAAAAACAGCAATGGCTCGAGTTACATTTATCAGTATTACCAAGGCACAAGCATGGCAACACCGCACGTAGCGGGTTTGGTCAGTTTGATGTTGGCACGCAATCCAAGCCTAACCCCAGCCCAGATTCTCAGTAAACTCAAAACCACAGCCACACCACTTTTAAGCAGCCAATGCCCAGAAGGTTGCGGGTCTGGTTTGGTGGATGCCTTGGCAGCCGTGCAGTAACGATTGACCAACCCGCCTTGGGTGGGCTAAACTAAATCCATGATCCGCTCTGGGCTACCACTATTAGGGGCTTTACTCGATTAAGTTTTCATATCGAGTAAAGCCCCAGTGTTATGTCTGGGGCTTTTTTATTTTCGCCTTCTCTCTAATTCGAGGAACTTATGACCGAAGAAAAACAACGTTTAGAAAAGTACAATCCGCACGAAGTTGAACCGCGTTGGCGTGAACACTGGGAAACCACAAAGCTCTATAAAACCGATTTGCACTCGAGTAAACCCAAGCACTACATGCCGACGATGTTCCCGTATCCAAGCGGCAATTTGCACATTGGACATTGGTACGCCTTTAGCATACCTGATACTCGAGCGCGTTTTATGCGAATGAAAGGCTATGAAGTGCTGTTCCCAATGGGTTTTGATGCCTTTGGTTTGCCTGCCGAAAATGCCGCGATTAAAAATAACATTGACCCTGCCAAATGGACTTACAGCAACATTGAGTACATGACGGCTCAATTTAAGCGCATGGGAACAATGATTGATTGGGAAACGACTGAATTAAAAACCTGTGACCCTGAGTATTACAAATGGAATCAATGGTTTTTTGTGCAGTTCTACAAGCGTGGCTTGGCGTATAAAAAAGAATCTTTTGTCAATTGGGACCCAGTAGACAACACCGTACTTGCCAATGAACAAGTGATTGATGGGCGTGGCGACCGCTCTGGAGCGTTGATTGAACGGCGTTTAATGAGCCAATGGCACATGAAAATCACCGATTATGCCGAGGAACTCCTGAATTTTGATGGTCTCGAGTGGTCAGAAAAAGTTCGGGTGATGCAAACCAATTGGATTGGTAAAAGCGTTGGTGCAGAACTCGATTTTGCAACGCCAGCCGGTACTTTAACGGTTTTTACAACTCGAGCCGATACGGTTTTTGGTGCGACTTTTATGGTACTTGCGCCCGAACACGCAATGGTAGGGGCATTGACCAAGCCCGATAAACTCGAGGAAGTCAGTGCCTATCAAGCGGCGGCAAAACTCGCTTCGGATATTGATCGTACCAATGAGGGCAAAGAAAAAACAGGTGTGTTTCTGGGGTCATATGCGACCAACCCGTTTACAGGTCAAGAAATCCCCATTTTTATTTCCGATTATGTGTTGGTGACATACGGCACGGGCAGCATTATGGGTGTGCCAGCCCAAGATGCCCGCGACTGGGATTTTGCCAAAAAATTCGGTCTCGAGATTATTCGTACTGTGCAAACCCCGTCAGACTGGGATGAAAACCAACCTTTTATTGGTGACGGCGTGGCGATTAACTCAGATTTCTTAAATGGTTTGCGGGTCACAGAAGCCAAAGCCCGAATGATGACCGAACTCGAGAACACTGGTAAAGGAAAAGCCAAAACCACATTTAGGCTGCGGGACTGGCTGATTTCTAGGCAGCGTTACTGGGGAACACCAATTCCAATTATTTACTGCCCAGATTGCGGACAAGTTCCAGTGCCGGAAGAGGATTTACCGATTTTACTGCCCGAAAACCCAGAGTTCTTACCAACCGGTCAAAGTCCTTTAACTTTACTCGAGAACTGGAAAAATTGTATCTGCCCAAAGTGCGGCGGGGCAGCTGTGCGTGACACCGACACAATGGATACGTTTGTAGACTCGAGTTGGTACTATTACCGTTTTCTTGACCCTAAGAATTCCACAAGTGCGATTAACCAAGAACTGGTCAATAAATGGGGTCCTGCCGACTGGTACACGGGTGGGATTGAACATGCGATTCTGCATTTGCTGTACGCTCGATTCTGGACAAAAGCCATGCGTGACCTTGGCTTGATTGACTTCGGTGAACCTTTTACGCGCTTAATGAACCAAGGAATTATTCTGGGCGAAGACAATGAGAAAATGAGCAAGTCTAGGGGCAATGTTGTAGACCCTGAGAATTTGGTCGGGGAATACGGCACAGACACGGTGCGTCTTTACTTGCAATTCATCGGACCTTGGGATCAAGGTGGACCTTGGGCACCCAAAGGCGTGAATGGCTTAGCAAATTGGCTTGGGCGAGTCTGGAGTTTATACTTTGACCAACCAGACCGCAGCGATGAAAACACCAGTTTGCCCGACCTCGAGTACGCACTTCACTACGCCCTGAAAAAAGTCACTGAGGACACTGAGCTTTTTAAGTTCAACACCAGTATTGCCGCGATGATGGAACTCAGTAATTTCCTTGGTAAAGCCAAACGCAGCCCTGTGTACAACACACCCGAATGGAAAACGGCACTCGAGACTTTTAACACCATGCTCGCGCCGTATGCGCCACACATCGCCGAGGAAATCTGGAATAAAACAGGGCATACCAACAGTGTGCATTTGGAATATTGGCGCAGTTTTGACTCGAGCAAACTGGTCAAAGACAGTTTTGAATTGGTAATCCAAGTCAACGGTAAGGTACGTGGAAAAACCCAAGCACCAAGCCAAATCACGCAAGCCGAAGCCATAGCCTTGGCTCGAGGACTCGAGAGCATTAAGCCATATGTGGACGGCAAAGAAACGGTCAAGGAAATTTATATCACTGGGCGTTTGGTGAACATTGTTATTAAAGGATAGTGTACTTAAAACTCAGCATCTTTGAGCTTCACACCTCGAAGATGCTGAGTTTTTTGTGGCTCGAGTGCATAAATTTGACAAATAACGAATACCATGCTACTATTATTCCTATCAGCGCCTAAAAGGGCGCGTTTTTTATTTTATGGTACTTGAATGACACGACGTTTCACCGTCCAAGGTACAAATAGTGCTTTTACTTGTGCCAATTGTGCTTGCCTTGTCCAGCCGATCAAAAATGGAAGTGTGCGTAATCACTGCCCGAGGTGTTTGTACAGCCTCCATGTAGATGAATTTCCGGGTGATCGCGCCAGCAATTGCGGTGGAGTTCTCGAGCCAGTTGGTGTTGAAAAACACGGCAAAAAAGGTTGGGTAATTGTGCATCGGTGTTTGACCTGTGGTGCTGTGCGGCGCAATAAAGCAGCCCTTGACGACCCGTACCAACCCGATGATTGGGCAGCCATTGTTGCCTTAAGTCAAAAACACGGCTAGACTATGATTATGGTCTGGTCTCGAGCGCAACGCATTGGTGTTCCACTGGGTTTAATTTTGGTTTTGGTCAGTATGGTGCATTGGGGTGGAACAGCCACTCCGGGTCCAACCTTTGTTTTGGGTGTGGCGACCTTGATTGGTATGATTGTTGGTTTTGCTGGATTTTTGTATTGGTTACTTTTTTCGCCGATTCAACATGCAGTCGTGGTCAAACCCAATCCTGTGCTGCGTCAATTGGGAGCAATTGCGGTGCTGACCAGTGCCACCCTGATGACCTTTTCTACGGCTTGGGATGAATCTTGGCATCGGCGTTTTGGCGTGGGCAACGATTTTTTGTGGATGCCACATATTTTAATGTACTCGAGTTTTGCGATTTGTAGTTTGCTTGCCAGTGCTGGGATGGTGTACTTGGTGCTGAGCGGACAAGGTGGGCTGCGTTCTCGAGCCAGAAGCGAACCACTGTTGGCATTGCTGGCTTGTGTTAGTTTATTTCTTCTTTTTAGCGCCCCTTCAGATTTGTTGTGGCACAGAATTTATGGCGTGGACATCACGGCTTGGAGTTTACCGCACATCACTTTACTGCTTGGTTTTATTTCTTTAATGCTTTGCGGTATTGCCCTGTCCTTGTCCAGCAGCAAAAATACTAACTGGCAGGGCTTACGTGGAATCAGTTTAAACGAATGGCTGACGATTTGGTTGTGTGGCGCGGCACTGATGTTTATGCTGCAATTTGGCACAACCGAATGGGACAACATCACCAAAGAACGCTTTGAAAATCGGCTTTCTAAAATTTTGATTTTCTGGGAACGTCCAGAATGGTTGTATGTGGCAGCTTTGCTTGGCGTAGCGGGTTTTATGGGCGCATTTGTGCAGAACGCCACCAAACGTATTGGGGCAGCCACGTTGGTTGGTGTATTTCTGCTGCTGCAACGCGCCATCGCGCTAAGCCTGATTGGTGGCTTTGATTTGGGCATGAGTTTACGCTCACATTTGTTAGCCCTATCTGTTTTAATCGCACTTGATTTAATCGCGTATTGGCGCAAGAATGCTGTTTGGACATGGACGTATGCCATCTCGAGCAGTGGTGCAGCCCTGACTATATTACTGTTTGGGATGTCGCAAATCCTGATTTACCCTCGAGTCAATATGGAGACGATTCTTGGGCATCTGCTGGCGGGTGGCTTGGTTTGGTGCGGCTTTACTTATGTCGGTGCGTTACTTGGCAGCAGTGTTTCGAGCATGGAAAAACTCGAGGCGGTACGGGTGGTTTGGTTGCCAAGATTAACCATTGCGGCTTTAACCGGTGTGATGACTTTACTGATGGTGGTAATTTTCACGGCTGTGCCACCTGCCCTGTAAACTTAGCGCAAATCGTACTCGCGCCCTTTCCAAGTGATTCGTCCAGCATGGTAGCGGCGTAAACTTTCAAAGCCAATCAAAGCCCAAATAACAATGCCAATCGGATGCAGAATTGTGTAAAGTGGGTCATACCGATTGCGAATGTCTGAAATTACTCGAGGCAGCATTGAACACAAAATAGCCAACCATGCCCAATCCCAAAAAGGCAGCAATAACCACGGTAGCAAGTACAAACCCAAATTAAAAGCTGTAGCCGCAAAAAAAGCGATTTTTGTTGCGCCAAAGGCTGGGTAGACATTTTTGGCGTAACCCTCAAAAGCCTCCTCGCTCGAGGCGTACATCTTGGTAGAAATTGCCTTTGCACCATTAAAAAGTAAGAATTTACCGCGTTTATGCTTGACGGCTCGAGCCAGTGCCATATCTTCGATGACACTGCGTTTGACGGCTTCATGCCCACCGATTCGAGTATACGAATCTCGAGTAAAAGCGAGACACTGCCCATTGGCAGCAACTGCCACACTAAACATTCGTAAGGGTACAAAAAATAGCGGTAAGAACGCCAGTAAACTCCATTGTTGCAAAGGCTGAATTAACCTTGAAATCGGGTCGGTGACTTCTTGGGCAGCCCAAGCACAAAGCGCATCGGCTTTTTGAATCTCGAGATTTGCGGCAATCGCATTGGCGGTAAAAGGTTGCCAAGTTGTGTCGGCATCGGTAAAAATTAGAATTTCACCCTTAGCCGCCATGCTTAATTGATGACATGCCCAGTTCTTACCAAGCCAGTTGTCTGGCAAAGGCAAGCCCTCGAGAACTCTAATTTGTGGGAACTCCTCGAGAACCGCGCTGGTATCGTCTTCAGAACGGTCATTCAAAACAATAATTTCGAGATTTGCGGCATCCTGAGCTAGTAAACTCGGCAGTAACTTCTCGAGATTTCGCGCTTCGTTACGGGCTGGAATAAGAATAGAAATTTTCCCACTCGAGACTGGTTTTTGTTTTAACTC
>JANNEE010000773.1:0-5567 GCA_031388325.1 Deinococcales bacterium | reverse complement strand
GTTGGCGGAAAAGTCGTCAAGAATGTGGCGGGTTACGACGCAGTACGCCTTGTGATTGGTTCAGATGCCAGTTTAAGCCTCCGTGTTCGGATTGAAAGTGCCACTTTGCGCTTGCGCCCCCGAGTGCCAGTCGTGCGGCTTGAGCAAGCCCGTTTGGAGACCGCTACGTTCTCGGTACTGCGTGAACTTGGGGCAGCTTATGCCGTGGCATACAAACAAGAAAATATTTGGAATTTACGTGCCGAATTCTGGGGCAACCAGCCAAATTGGGGCGAAGTCGTCTCGAGTGACCTTTCCCCTGCCCTCGAGTTACACGATGCCCTTGGGGTTTTTCCTCGAGCCAAACAAGAACTATCGGCTTTAGAAGCTCGAGTCTTGAATGCTCTTTAAGGCAGGTGAACTTAACGCCGTTTAAGGCAGTTGAACTTAACGCCGTTTAAGGCAGGTGAACTTAACGCCGTTTAAGGCAATGTAAATCTCGAGACAAAATTCTTGACTTCTAATTTCATGGCTTCTGGGTCTGCGCCACGTAGGGTGCGGTCTATCAGGTCAGCCACGGTCTCCATGTCTGTCTCAAGCATCCCACGGGTGGTGATGGCGGGTGTGCCAATCCGAATTCCGCCACCGTGCATAATTTTTTCGGTGTCAAATGGCAAGGTGCTTTTAGAAATCGTGATGTGTGCCGCATCGAGCATCCGACTAGCTTTTGTGCCGTTCAAGCCAAGTGGACGAATATCAAGCACAAATAAATGATTGTCTGTGCCGTCCGATAAGACTTTATAGCCACGTTTTTGAAAGGCTGCCACCATTGCTTGTGCATTTTTAATAATCTGGCTCGAGTACAACTTGAACTCTGGTAGCAGGGCTTCGGCAAAAGCAATCGCTTTACCAGCAATCACATGCTCGAGTGGACCACCCTGTGTGCCGGGGAAAATACTGCGGTCAAGGAGGGCTGCCACTTCAAGGTCGTTAGAAAAAATAATTCCACTGCGCGGACCACGCAGGGTCTTATGGGTGGTGCTTGTGACCACATGGGCATGTGGCACTGGACTAGGATGCACCCCAGCCGCCACCAAACCAGCGATGTGGGCAATGTCTGCCATGAGGTACGCGCCAACTTCATCGGCAATAGCGCGGAAAGCTGCAAAATCAAGGGTTCTCGAGTAAGCACTTGCGCCGCAAATAATCATTTTGGGTTTGTGTTCCAGTGCCAGCGCCCGAACATCTTCCATGTGCAGCAATTCGTCGGCTTCACGGATTTTATAACCAACCACTTTGTAATTTAAGCCCGAAAAATTAACGGGGCTACCGTGGGTTAAATGCCCACCATGACTCAAATCCATGCCCAGAACCGTATCGCCGGGTTTTAGGAGCGCACTGTAAACCGCGATATTGGCACTCGAGCCAGAATGCGGTTGGACATTTGCCCAAGCCGCCCCAAAGAGTTCCTTAAGTCGGTCAATGGCTAGTTGCTCGATTTTGTCCACGACTTCGCAGCCGCCATACCAGCGCTTGCCGGGGTAGCCTTCGGCATATTTGTTGGTCAGAACGCTGCCGACAGCTTGACGCACGGCTGCACTGGTGAAGTTCTCCGAGGCAATCAGTTCTAATCCATCGCGTTGCCGCTCATGCTCTAAAGCAATCAAATCAAAAATGGGGTCTTGGGTCATGGCAGAAGTGTAACATCTGGCTTTATTTCAAACAAAGGGTTAAAGGAATTTGCACTCACTTCAAAAACATTTTTTGCGGTACGCTGAGTCATGCGCCGCCTTACTTTTCTATTGCCTGTCTTGCTGCTCTCTTGCACTCGAAACTTACCGCCTTTACTCGATGATTTTGTTGTCTCGAGTACCACAGTTCAACCATGCCAATCGGTCAATCTGACAGTCACGGCTCGAGACCCCGAAAATGCAGCTTTGAATTATACCTTTGAGGCTTCGCCAGCCACAGGAACATTCGATAAATTTGGGGCAACTGCCACTTGGTTGCAGACCCCAACCACCACCCAAGCCAATCAGAGCGTGGTCTTTACGGTGCGGATTTCGGATGGGCAGAATGTCGTGCAGAGCAACTCGATAAAAGTCAGTTTACTACCCGACACCCAAGCCAAGAATTGCTCGAGTATTAGCGGGGTGGTGCGCCCGGGCGTGCAATTTGCCGCACTGCATGGCTATGAAAACGCCGAGATGCGCCTTGGTGAAGCAATCGTACAATTTAAGAACCCCAGCAGTGCTTTGCGTTTACAAAGTGCTGACTTAGCCGTAAAAACTTGGATTACAGGCAATACGGCGGTGCTTGAAGCCCCACGTATTAAGGCTCGAGCCAGACTGCAAAGCACCAATGCTCGAGTGAGCGGTACAACTGCGTTAGAAACCCTGCAATTCGTCTCGAGTTTACGCCAACGCCCTGATGTTTTAAGTGCCGAACCAAACACGATTCTTAAAACCCAAGCTGCGCCGAACGACCCGTTGTACGCCAAACAATGGCATTATGGGATGCTGAACTTACCAAGCTCTTGGGATGGATTCTCGAGCGCAAGCGACATTGGGGCGGGTGTGGTTGTGGCTGTACTCGACTCTGGAATTCTCTGGGATGCAAATGACACGGCAAAGCAACACCCAGACTTTAATTGCGAAGTCTTCCCCGATAAGCCCAAAATCCTGCCCGGTTATGATTTTGTGCAGAACGACAATAATCCATTTGATTCCGACCCAAGCGCTGGTTTTCATGGCACACATGTGTCCGGCACAGTTGGCGCTTGCAGCAACAATGCTCTTGGTGTGGCTGGGGTGGCATGGCAAACCCAGATTTTACCAATTCGGGCTTTGGATGGTTCAGGTGGTTCTATCGAAGATATTGCCAAAGCCGTCTACTGGGCGGCTGGGATTAGTAGTTCTCCGCTTGGGGCAATTGCAGTTAATCCAAACCCTGCCAACATCATCAACATGAGCTTAGGCGGGGAACAGTCCCCAAGCCCAGTCTTACAAGCCGCCGTGGATGCTGCCAATGCCAAAGGCATCGTGGTTGTGGTGGCGGCTGGCAACAGCAACATAGATGCGGCACTGTTTACCCCAGCCAATCTACAAGGCGTAATTCCAGTTGGCGCACTTGCCCCAGATAAGGCTCGAGCCAGTTATTCAAATTATGGTTCAACTGTTGCCTTGGTTGCGCCTGGAGGAGATTTTGCCCAGCGCAACATGTCCGAAGATGGAGTGTTATCTACCTTGGCTTGTGGTACTGGAGATGTCGGACAGTATTACAGTCCGTCTGGTGGAACAACTCCGCCTTGTGCTAATTTTGGATTCGGTTCGTATCACGGCACAAGCATGGCTTCGCCGCATGTTGCGGGTGCGATTGCCCTAATGATGAGCAAAAATGCTACTCTACGCAGCGCAGACCCAAGTAATTGGGTACGGATTCGTTCATACCTGACCGATAGCTCGAGCTTAACTGGTTTAACCCGTTGTAATCAGGGTTGCGGGGCTGGCTTGCTCGATGCCAATAGCGCCATGCAAAAAGCTGTGGCTTTACCAAGTATTGGTTCGGTTGTGGTGCGAAATAATCCAAGCGAAATAGTCCTTGGCTCGAGTCAGAACCAGACCACCTTTACAATTCAAAATGTCGGCAATACAGTTGCCAATTTGAACCTCAGTGCTACGGGTATTGGCTTAAGTGTCAGCCCAAGCACAGCCACCCTTGCAGCTAACGCAACCCAAATCGTAACCGTTAATCTCAACCGAAGTGGACTTAATGGGCAGTTCGCTGGACGAATCAATCTGGTCTATGGCACTCGTAGTCTCGAGCAACGGGTCTATTATAGCCAAGGCAACAGTATCCTCAGCAATCCAATTGGGCATTTCTTAAGAATTTACCGCGTTGAAAGTGCCGATAAACGCACCCGTTTGAATTACCCAGACACACCCGTTGGTGCAAATGGCGCTTTTGCCTTTGATAACCTCGAGCCGGGACAGTACGACATCACTGCTTACCGCGAAAGCAGCCTCAATCCAGATGGGACAATCAATGTTTCTGACCTTGGCGAATCTAGGGGATTATTTACCTTTGATACGCCAGTCACCACCGAAGTGAGTCTTGATAATGTCACCCAAGTCATCTGCTCGAGAACAGGTACAATTGAGAACGGTCCAACCAAATGCCCCGGCAAGTAGGGTTCATCGGTCAAAGGTGTTAATCTAAACCCTGTGGAATTTGTTGTTTTTGACCTCGAGACCACGGGGTTAAGCCCAGACCGAGATGCGATTCTCGAGATTGGTGCATTGGTGGTGTGCGATGATTGCATCACCTCAGAAACTTTTGAAACACTGGTGCAACCAAAGCGCCGCATCCCTTTTTATATTTCTAAAATCAATGGCATCACCGACCGCATGGTGCAACACGCCCCAAGCATCGAAGAAGCACTACCGAGTTTTCTCGAGTTTGTGGCAGGCAGACAACTTGTGGCGCACAATGCCAGTTTTGACATTGGTTTTGTCAGGGCAAACGCTGCCCGCCTAGGCTTAGAAGCCCCAGTTCGAGCCACTTGCACCGTGCAACTTTCTAAAAAAGCCTTTCCGAACGAATCTCGGCATAACTTAGATGCCATTTGTACAAGGCTCGGGCTTGTTGCCAGCAATCGCCACCGCGCCCTAGCCGATGTTGAAGTCACGGCTCAGGCTTTTCTCGAGTTTAGACGCAGATTATTGGCTAGAGCTTAGTGTTGTGAAAAAGCCGCTAATGCTTTGAGTTTTTGTAAAGCCGCACCGTTTTTTAGGATTTCTAAGGCTAAACTAACGCCTGTCTCGAGGCTGCTGGCAGCCTCGGCAATGAACAGGGCAGCACCCGCATTGGCAGCCACAGCATCACGCTGGGCGGTTGTACCTTGTCCGCCTAGAACAGCTTTAACAATGCCCGCATTGGTGCTGGCATCGCCGCCCAGTAAAGCACTGCTTGGGTGTAACTCGAGTCCTAAGTCTTGTGGCATCAGGTCATACTCGCGGATGCTTGAACCTCGGACTTCTGCCACATGGGTTGTGCCAGCCACGCAGACATCATCGTAACGTGTACCATCTGGGGCTTGACCGTAAACCACCATTGCCCCAGTAATACCGAGTTGCTGTAAAACATTTGCCATCAATAAGACCATATTTTTATCGGCTACCCCAAGCAACTGATGGGTTGCTCCGGCTGGATTGGTCAGTGGACCCAAAATGTTAAAGACGGTGCGAATGCCTAATTCGGCTCGGACTGGCACGGTATTTCGCATCGCAGGATGATGCGAGCGAGCAAATAAAAAACCAATCCCAATTTGTTCAATTGCCATGGCAACTTGCTCAGGGCTAAGCTCGAGTTTGACTCCCAATGCCTCGAGAACATCGGCACTACCAGACGGTCTACCGGCGGTGCGGTTGCCATGTTTAGCCACCCGCACACCCGCCGCCGCCACCACAAAAGCACTGGCAGTCGAGATGTTAAAATTAGCTGTACCAGTGCCACCTGTGCCGCAAGTGTCCACCAATGTGCCACTTGTTACGGGAACATGAACCGCTCTGGAACGCATGGCTTTGGCA
>JANNEE010000732.1:0-3560 GCA_031388325.1 Deinococcales bacterium | reverse complement strand
ATTGTGCGTCATGCTGGGGCGCAATTGAAAAAGCGCGTTACCACCCAACTTCACTCGAGCCTTGCGGTTCTCGAGCCTTATGCCGTTCTAAAAACGGCTTGCGCTGTGTCGGGCGCTCCCGAATGGTTCTACTCGAGATTTGGGTTGGCGTGTCACCGCCGTCTCTTTCTTCCATTGGCTCGGAGGTGATGCTGATTGCTCAGGTTCTCGTCATTGCCGTGTGCTTAGTCTACGCAACTAGGGCGGGATGTGTCAACGTGGTATTATGGCGTATGCGTTCCGCGCCGGTCAAAACCGCTTTGTCTTTTGAACAGTTTCTCGAGTTTGAAAGCTCGAGCCTCGAGCGGCATGAATTTGTGAACGGCAATATCTATGTGTACGGTGAGGCTGGAATCGCACATAACGATGTTGTAAGAATTGAACACGTTTTGCACGGTCTTCAAAGGGTACTTGCAGTCTTTGAATTGTAAGTCGTTCGACCAACAGAATTGCTTGTCTTTGTTGCAGGTGAATTGACAGCTGTCTTTATGGTTTTATCGAGTATGGCAGAATTGTTGGCTCGTGGTGAGAAGTGGCAGAATTATCAGACCATTCCAAGTCTCGAGCAGTACGTGTTGCTTTCACAATCCGAGCCTTTAGCCGAAGTGTACACCCGTCAAGCAGATGGTTCTTGGCGTTATCAGTCGTTTTCAGGTGCGGCAATCATTTCTTTTCCAAGTATTTCTTTTGAATTGTCTCTAAAAACTTTATATGCCGATTTGCCTGCCCTTTAATATCAGGTAAGCATCAGGTTTTGTCTTTAGCATTAAAAGTCAGAAGTACGTGAAAGGAGGTGCTTTGGCATCTAAAAACTCGTTTTCGTTTTTCGTCACTTTCCACTGGTGCAGACAAAGAGAGGCGTATCCTGACTGATTACAAAAAAGTTGTTGCTATCTCGAGTGCGTTCTGTGTTAATTCTGGGATGCGCTCGAGATTAATATTATGTGACAGAAGTGGCAAGACCAGTTCCGTGGGTAAATTTCCAATCAAATGATCGCCAGCAAATGGGCAACCGCCAATCCCGCCAAGTGTTCCCTCAAGCCATGTAATTCCAGCATCTAAGGCGGCTTGGGCAAGGCTAACAGCAGCTTCGGCTCGAGCATGGAGATGCACACCGATGTTTTGATTGCCAAATTTTTGTACGACTGCGCTTGTAACTTGATAAACCCGAGCAACATCGGCAATACCGTAAGTATCGGCAAGAACGATGTTCTGAATACCAATTTCGCGTAGGTGCGCCACGCTCTCAAGGACTAATTCCACATCCCACGGGTCATTGTATGGGTTGCCAAATCCCATTGAAAGGTAAACCACCAGCCGTAAATGCTCGGCTCGAGACTGAATTTCTGCAACCAATGCCCATGAATCTTTGAGCGACGTGTTGGTGTTGCGGCGCTGGAAGGTATTTGAAATAGATAATGGATACCCGATGCTGGTAACTTTTTTGCAAGCCAAGGCTCGAGTTAAACCTTTTTGATTGGCGATGATGCAGAGTAAATCGGCTTTTGTCGCGGGTAGTGCCTCAAGTACCACTTCAGTGTCTGCCATTTGTGGTACGGCGTGACTCGAGACAAAACTGCCACAGTCAAGGTGGGTGAATCCTGCTTCAAGCAGGTTTTTGAGGTGTGCAATTTTTTGTTCGGTAGGAATAAATGTTTGTATCCCTTGCCAAGCATCGCGTGGGCATTCAACATAAATCACAACAGCCTCAGTTGGGCTAATTTGGCTTCCGTGACCCGATTTTTTCCGTTTTTCTTGGCGTGGTATTGGGCATCATCGGTGCGTTTGATTAGTTGGGTCAGGTTTTCTTGGGCTTCGAGTTGGGCTACGCCGACACTGACGGTTACTCGGATGTTTTTTGTTTCAATCACAAACGGGTGGGCAGCAATAATTTGATTCAGTTCTGAGGCAAGTTTTACCGCATTCTCGAGTGGACAATTTTTCAAGAGCATTAAAAATTCTTCGCCACCCCAGCGAATCATGGTGTCGCTGTTGCGGAGTACGGTTTTACTTACGTTCACCACTTCGCGCAGTACCGTGTCACCGGCACTGTGTCCGTAAGTGTCATTGATTTTTTTGAAGTCATCAATATCAAAAATAATTAAACTCAAGGCTTTTTGTTCACGCTTACTTTCTTTTTCGGCTTGCTCGAGTAGGGCTTCGCCAATCGAACGGTTATTTGCACCTGTCAGAGCATCGGTGGTGGCAAAAAACTCGAGCCGACGCTGATACTGATTGATTGCCAGTACCGTCAAACCCAAAACCAGTGCAGTCGCAATTATCCCAAATAATAAATTCAGTAATAACAAGCGTAAAAATGGGGCGGTGGCACTGCTTTCATCTTGTTCAATCAGTAAGTACCAACCCAATTCGCTGATGTATCTTGAATTGAGTTGAACTGTCGCGCCTTGGCGGACAAATGAAGTTTGTTTAGTATTTTTGTTACTTAGTATTTGGGCAGCCACAGTCCGAAGTCCTTCAAGTTCTTTAATCGAAATTTGGCGGATGTCTTTGACTCCAAAGTGTTGTTTATCTGCCAGCATCAGATTGCCCTGATTGGAAACAAAATAAACCCGTTGTGAAAACCGATCCTCGATTCTCGAGATAAGTTTATTGAGTGAATCAAAAGTAACCCCAACCCCAGTCACACCAAGTAAACGACCGCCAGCATCAAGTAAACGATAATTGATAAAAATAGTCAGTTGGTTACGGTTGGCTTGGTCGGTGTCGGAACTGAGTTCATAGCGGGCTTTTTGGGCGGTAAAACGAAAATACCAGTCGTCTCGAGGGTCGGTTTTCGCTAAAGTTTTTAGGATACCGCCAGCGTAATAGTATTTCTTGCTGCGTTCGGAAATAAAAAAACTGGTGTTGGCATTAAACTGTTTTTTGATGTTGGCAAGGTAACGAATCACCGATTGGGGGTTATTTTCGCCACTCAGCACCCAGTCGCGTAAAAAAGTGTTTTCTGCCATTTGTGCCGAAATAAAAATAGGACGAAGTAATTGGCGTTGAACTTCGGAATAGACACTATCGCCAGCCAAAGGCAGGCTTTGGGTTTGAATGCTGCTGCGAACCGAGGCTTGGGCAGCAAAAAATCCAAGGACACTGATGCTTAAAAAACCCAGCCCAAGAATTAAACCAAGTACCCACAGCAATTGCTTTTTTTGCACCATAATCCTAGTTTAACAAGATTTTTAAGAATTACGACTCGAGGGCAGTTTCTAAGGCTTTGATAAACACTTCGGTGTCATCAAACCAGGGGTAATGCCCCGTCTCGAGTTCAAACAGTTCGGCTTGTAATAAATCCACCAACCAATCGGTTTGGCTGGGGTAACTGGTGACATCTTCAATGCCAGCGATTACAAAAACTGGAGTTTGAATTTCGCTAAAATACAGTGGGTATTCTAAATCCCAAAGTTTATTGAACACCAAGCCTTCTTGCACCAAACCACTGCCAAACAAACCCGATTCAGAATCGACAAATTCCAAATGTAAGCGCGAAGCTGGATTGGGAAAATGCA
>JANNEE010000730.1:0-2944 GCA_031388325.1 Deinococcales bacterium | reverse complement strand
ATTGGTTCGTGCTTTAATACTTTATACTCGAGAACTGAGAGGTCAGACATGGCATTCGCTGGACGACGGGCATTGTTGACTGGAATTTCTGTACCAGCCGCTTTTAGTTTCTCGAATTCGGCTGCGCCACCGGGTTGGTCTATTAAAGGCGCTTTGACAATTGCACCGTGGATATTGGTGCTGCTGACATTCTCGCGGTACTCAACCCCAATTTTCGGGCTGTACCACTGCTGAGCGCGAATACCTTGGAAATCTAAAAAGTCCTTATCGGCTTTTAGGGTTTGCAGATTTGGGGTACACATTTCAAAGTCCTGAATTGTCACAATTGCCGAAGCTGGGCAAGATTCCACACAAGCCGCGCAGTACATGCAGTTGACCAAATCAATATCGAAACGCTCGAGAACAAAGCCTTTGCCAGCAGGGTTTTTCTTGCGTTCAATGGTAATCACTTGACTTGGACAGACTTTTTCACAAGCAAGGCAAGACACACATCGGTCTGAGCCATCTTCGTTTTTAATCAGTGCCAAACTCTGGACACTGGTTGGTGGCAGTTTTGGCATGTCAAACGGGTACATTTCGGTGAAAATTGGGTCGAATTGTTCGTCATAAACTTTTTCCATGCCCTTGCCAACGCCAGACACAGCATTCCAAATATCTTTTAAGAGACTCATGCTTTCACCTGTTTAGTGGGGAAAAAAGCCCCGCGTGCAATCATAAAAATGAATGTTCCGCCCACCAGAATCGAAAGGGTAATACCAACGGCTGGAATCAGTCTCGAGACGGCTGCTAGTAACAAACCAACCAAAGAAAGTGGAATTAAGCCCTTCCAGCAAAGTTCCATCAATTGGTCATCGCGGAAACGCGGCAGTGTGGCACGAATCCACATGTAGAAGTAGACTCCTGCTGCGCCTTTAAGTAAAAACCAAAAACTGTACTGGATCCCAACAATCAAACCACCGGGTTGAAATAAGGTATTCCACCAGGTCATGGCTTCACCCTCGGCAATATTGGCTTTCAGCATCAGTAGCAGGGTACTCGAGCCACCCGCCCATTCAGACAGCAGTGGAATGTTAAAGGTCGGGATGCTCGGCGGATACCAACCACCCAAGAAGAACACCGCCATCAAGGCTGGAAGAAGGTACAACTCGGCAAATTCTGCCACAAAGAAAAATCCAAAGCGCATTCCGCCATACTCGGTGTTAAAACCAGCCACTAATTCAGATTCGGCTTCTGGGAGGTCAAACGGAGTCATTTTAAGTTCGGCGAGTCCTGCGATTAAATAAATTACGAAAGGAATGAAGAGCGGAATCGCAAACCACAGGCTTTGTTGGGCTTCGACAATTTTACTTAAGTTCATGCTGCCAGCGTAGACACAGACCGAGAGCAAGCTAATCGAAAGCGGCACTTCGTAACTTACCAACTGCGCTGCGGCTCGTAAGCCACCCATCAAGCCGTACTTGTTGTTCATGCTCCAACCAGCCAGCAGAACGCCGTACCCGCCGAGTGTACCCGCCGCAATAATAAAAATTGCGCCAGCTTCGACATTGGCAAAAACCCAACCGGGGGCAAATGGAATCACTGCCATCAATAAAAAGGCAGAAACAAAAACGAGGACTGGGGCGAGGGTGAAAATCGTTTCCTCGACCATTTTAGGGGTGTAATCTTCTTTAGACACCAGTTTAAGCGCGTCATAAACCGTTTGTAAACTGCCCGAGGGTCCGTTGTGCAGGGGTCCATAACGGTTTTGGACTTTGGCGAGGTACTTACGCAGCATGAGAATGTTAATTAGCGCCACCACAGCAATAAACAAGAACGCCAAGACTGGGGCAAGCAGTCCGTAAATGACGTTAAACCAAAAGCTATTCTTCTCAAGACCAAAACCAGTCCATGGGAACGGTAAACCGTTGGTTAGTAAAGCTGGAATGATTTGAAATGCCAGAATGAGTACACCGTGGGCAGCACCAAACAAGAGTGCATAACCAATAATCGCAGCCAACAAGCCCGATTTACGTGGGTTGGCATTTAGTAGCCCGTGGTGCTTCATTCGCATTCTGTAGTGCTTATCGGTCGGTACAGAGACACGCTCGAGCGGCAACCGAGCTTCTTTGTTTTCGTAAATACTCATCGGTCAATCTCCCCTAGAACAATGTCAATACTGCCTAAAATCGCGATTGCATCCGAGAATTTAGAACCCACAGCCATGTCCGCTAAGGCTTGCAGGGTGCAGAAACTCGGGCTACGGTGCTTAACACGCCACGGTTTTTCTGAACCGTCGGCAACAATATGCACCCCAAGGTGTCCCCTCGAGATTTCCACAGCGCGGTAACGTTCCATACCAGCCACGGGTTTAAGACGCGGCAGTTTTGGTAAGTACGCGCCGCCTTTTGGACATTGGGCAATGGCTTGACGAATAATTTTAATGCTCTCGCGGAATTCACGAAAACGGGCGCGGCTTCTCGAGTAAGCATCACAACCGTACTCAACACAGACCTCGAAGTCCAGATGTGGGTAGGCATCGTATGGGTCGTCGCGTCGCAAATCCCAACCGATACCGCTACCGCGCAGGTTTGGTCCGGTCACACCATGATTGAGCGCCAATTGTGGGTCAAGCACACCAACACCAACGGTACGGGCTTGGAAAACTGGTGCATCAATGGTCAGGGCTTCGTATTCTGGGAGTTTACGTTCAAACCATGTTAGGAACTCGAGAATGTCCTGCATCATACGCGGGTGATGGTCACGGCGCACACCACCATAAGTGAAGTAATTTGGCAGTAACCGCGCCCCGGCTGTTTCTTCGATGATGTCGAGAATCATTTCACGGTCACGAAACGCATATAAAAACGGGGTAATTGCACCCAAATCAAGCATGTATGTGCCAATCCAGACCATGTGACTCGCAATTCTCGAGAGTTCAAACAAAATCGTTCGCACGTATTTGGCG
>JANNEE010000687.1:0-1758 GCA_031388325.1 Deinococcales bacterium | reverse complement strand
TTTAAGGTCTATGCCAGCCCACTCGAGACGATTCGCTTGCCTTCGGCTAAGCAAAAAGGCGGCGCGGGGTTTTGGAGTGTGGTCACGGCGCGGCGTTCGCAAACCCCCGAGGTGGGTAGTTCAATCACCATTTCCGAAGTGGCACAACTTCTTTGGGCTGCCCAAGGGATTACGGGGCAACGTCCGGGCGGCTCTAACTTGCCGTACCGAACTGTGCCAAGCCCAAGTGGGGCATATCCGCTCGAGGTCTATTTGGTTGCCCGAAGTGTGACCGATACCTTTGCAGGGGTTTATCATTATGTGGTGCGCGAACATCAACTCGAGCAAGTGCGGATTGGCGACACCACCAAGGATTTAACCGGGGCATTGCTGAACGACTCGAGTGTTGAAACCAGTGCTATTGCCCTGATTTTTACCGGTGTGGTTGAACGCACCGTCACCGCCCATGCCGAACGAGGCTACAGGCATTTGTATCTCGAGGCGGGTTATGCCGCCCAGAATGTACTGCTGGCTGGAACAGCCCTTGGTTTGTCGGTGCGGTCTATCAGCACCTTTTTTGATGATGAAATCAGTTTCTTACTCGGCTTGCAGGGAAACCGTGAATTGCCCCTTAATGTGATTCTGGTAGGGCGGTAAAAAGTTACGTCTTCATCTCGAGAATAAACTTGGTGATTTCCTGACAGATGGTGTCGCGTTCGGCATCCCAAAAAACCTCGTGATTACAATTTTGTAGCCAACGAATGCGTTTGGTGGCGCTGCCGATTTTTTCTAAGGCAAGGTCGGCAGCCGCAGGTGGAATCACCGTGTCTTTTAAGGAATGCAGAATTAAGGTTGGAGCGCTAATACTCCCCAGAATTTTTGTGGTCACACCTGCCATCTTGTAGAGTTCGCCAAAAGTAGCTGTTGGGAATTGTGGATAAGTAATGTTTTGGGCTTCGGCTTGAAGCCGTAAAACTGGGTCTGAAATCGAAGAACCATCGCCTTTGAAATCCTTGAGCAAACTTTGTAACAAACCCACAAAAGGTGCGAGCGGACTGGCAAATTTTAAGGCAGGGGCAACCAGCACCAAACTCGAGACTGGTTTTTGAACCGCAATCTGAGCCGCCACCAAACCACCCATGCTATGCCCCACCACTGCCACTTGCTCGCACTGGGTCTCGAGACGGGTATAGGCGGCTAGGGCATCTTCGAGCCAATCCCCCCATTTGACCCCCCGTAAATCTGTCCAGACTGTGCCGTGTCCACGCAACGCGGGAATTTCAAAAGGCAAACCCGCTTCTTCCAGAAACGGGGCAATATAATTTACGGTTTTAGGTTGGGCTGTAAAACCATGACAGACCAAAACACCAAGAGACGATTTCATTGGTAAAATACTACTGCATTTTAGTAGGCTAATAAACATGAAACTCGACCCCAAAGTTCGCATGGCAGCCGACCAAACCTTTATGGAACTTCTGGCGGTGGTGCGTGTCAGTGTGCTGGACGCAAAACCACCGGCTTTTGCCGCCGCAAGTGCGGTAGCCAAAATGTTTTTTACCGAAAGCCAAAAAAGTGTGCTGCAAGACCTTGCCCAACTGACCGCTAGTTGGAACGCCTCGGAGATTAACTTGCCTGTAGCAGAACGCGCCATGAAGACCCTCGAGGATATGGGGTTGCTCGAGGCTCGAGAACACCTTGTAAAATTGCGAGAATTAAGCAACTCGGTATAGCAGCCGTTTAAGCCAAATAGATTGTTTGTACCTCGTGGTCTTAGGGGTG
>JANNEE010000628.1:0-4541 GCA_031388325.1 Deinococcales bacterium | reverse complement strand
GAAATTGAGTCGGCTTTAATCGTCAGTATCTCGAGAAATCAACGTCACGGGCGGCGTTTAACTACCCATGGGGCAAGGTTTATTGCCAAAGGGTACTATGTGGCGGCTGGACTATCATCCGAGATGTGGGGCTTGCATACGTTACGGCGCACGGCTGGCACGCACTTATACCGCGCCACCAAGGATTTACACGTTGTGGCTGATTTGCTCGGTCATGCCAGTGTCAATACATCAGCAATTTACGCCAAGATGGATATGGAAACCAGACGTGATGCGCTCGAGAAAATGGAAAAAATGCGCGACGAGGCTTAATCAAGACTACTGACCGTCCCGTAGCTGGTACGAATAATGTTTGCTGAACCTTTTCCTGCCTCTGGCACAACAATAATGGTCATATCCTGATACCGATTAGGTGGGTTGCCAGTACCTCCAAACAAGGTGTATAAATCTGCCAGAATTCCATTTGTGCCTAAAGCTGGTGAGCCAACATTGCCAATTAAAAGCACCACGCCACCAGAATGTTTCTCGAGAAATTCAGTGCCTAGTCTGGCGGCTAAAGATTGGGTATTGCCAAGTTCGGCTGAACCAATTAGAGCCACCGTCAAACCCAGTTTGGTCGCCAGTGGTTCGGCGGTTTGCCGATTGCGAGCATAGTCTGTGGCGTAAATGGCAGTTACGCCATTTTGACCAAGTACCTCGGCAAGTTTAGCGGCTCGAGTTATTCCTTCCGAATTTAAGGGTGGGTCAAGTCCGGGGTCGCGTTCGGCATGGCGCACCAGAATAATGGTGGTGGTGGTACCTGGTTTAGAAATAATTGGTGGGGTGGTAAAACCACACGCCACCAATCCAAAGACGGCACTGAGAAGTAACATCCATCGTATCAACACTTTCATTTCGACATCGTACCCTAAAACCAAGGTGTCGTAACCCTTGAGTAAATTCTGAGGCGGCTTCTCGAGGCTCACAGCGCGTGATTATAATTTATCTTGTGTTTCACGCATAAAAAGGCTTTTGGTTATTTTTGTTCGCAATAACTGACTGTTCCAGCCCCTGGAGAATTGGGTACAGTGGGTACAGCGTAACGAAATTCGTAGCAATTACCAATTTTTTTATACTCAAGACTTTGCGTTTGAGCGTTGTACATAAATTGTACTTTTGTCCAACCATCGGCATTGGTGGTTAGGGCAGTAATGTTGGCTTTGATTGGACCACCAGGTGGGCGGAGGCGCATGGTTTGTGGTTGAAAAGCCTTGTCTACTTTTCCTCGAAAACAACCAAGCACATAAGGGGCTTTTTCGGTCAGATGATAATGATAACCAAGATCATTGTGTTCATGACCATTGCATTGATCTAAGTTGGTTGGCAAAATCTCGCCTACATCATGAAACTCGAGAATTTTATACCCATCTAGGGCATAACCGACCAAGCCACCTGTTTTAGCGCCGAGTGCATCCAGAAAACAAACAGGTCCAGCATGATAATGGTAATCATCGCCGCGCCCAGAATGCCCGCCACACGCATCGAGTTCGCCAATCAGTAAAGGATCGTTTTTAGGGTCGTAAACACTTTGATTACTACCTTGGCTGGGTTTACTAGGATTAAAAATAGGCACGCCATTGAGCGCAATAGCTACTGCTCCAACTCCACTGGTTAGGGTAGGTGTAGTAGCGGCGACTGGTACGAGTGGGATTTTCCAAGCATTGCCACCTGTGTACGGTTGCGGCAAAGGAACTTGTTGCTGCCAAGCTGTAATTCCAACCATCATTTGTTCTTTGGCAAGCCCATTGGATTCAATAATCAGAAAACCAGCTTCGCAACGGCTCGAGGCAATGCTACCAGCCGCCACGAATTTCTCGGTGCGATCAAGACAAATTGTATCAGCCGATTGAGCAGAAGAGGCAAAGCAGGACACCAAAACTGCGATACCAACCGGTACAAGTATGGCAATAACCAAATCAAACTTTTTCATATTTTCTCCTTATTTATTTGATACTCGAGGTCATACGAACCAGAACAGTGTTATCCGCTAGTAAATCCGAACTCCAAATAAACTGTGCCTGAGGATTCCAAGTAATCTCAAAGTACCCTTCTTTAGGGTTGACTTGGGCGGCAGTAAATTTCGAGGCTTGAGTCCAGCTGCTGTCGTTAAAATCTGGGCTTTTCCAGTTGGTCGGCTCAGGCATGGTCTTGAAAGTACATGAGCCTTGCCCTGCAACAGGGCTGCTTTCTTTGGCACAAGCGGTGTTGAGTGGTGCTTTGTGAATCACAAAGATTACGGCATTTTCGTTGGTCACAGCGATTACTTTTCCGGTGGCAAGATCGGTAAATTGGGCTATTAGACCACCATCACCCATTTGCTGTCTGGGTGTTCCAATGTACTCGAGTCCGGTATCGTTGGCTTTGTAATCTTTGACAATAAAATTAAGCTGTAACGGGGATGTGGCTTCAAAAGTGAAACGCTCGGCATTAAAGGAACGCTCGGTGGTGATTGGCACAGAATCTTCTTTGATCAGGGTTTCGCCATTGTACAAAGCAAACCAATTATCTGCCCAGATTTCGGCTCTAATGGTTATTTTGGTCGGATTACCCTGAGTCGCTGCAATTGAACAGGCAGCTATGATTGTTAAAAACACGATTGCAATTGCAGACCAAAATAATTTTTTCATTTGTTCTCCCCTACTTGAGCCAGTATCGGAGTTAGTGGTTATGAGTTGGTTAGAAGTTTTCTTAACCTTTCCATAACCAATTTGCGGTAGAACTAATCATGCGTTTATTGCTGGTTGAAGATGAAATCAACATTGCTCGTCCGATCCAATTGGCACTCAGGGCTTCGGGTCACGAAGTACAGTATGCGCCTGACCTCGAGACGGCACGGAATTTACTGGCAGCCGCCGAACCTGATTTAATGCTTTTGGATGTGCGTTTACCCGAAAGTGAAAATGGTGGTTTTATCCTAGCAAAGGAGGCTAGGGCGGCTGGTTATAAGGGCTTAATTTTATTTTTAACCGCCCGTGATACCTTACAAGATCGGGTTCAAGGCTTAGATGATGGGGCGGACGATTATGTGATTAAACCATTTGACTTACCAGAATTAATGGCTCGAGTTCGGGCATTGCTGCGCCGTGTTAGCGACACAAAAACCAATCGAATTCGGGCGGGTTTACTCGAGTTAGATTGGGCGCAACGAATTGTATTTTGGCAAAATCGGGTGGTGGATTTAAGTTCCCGAGAATTTGCGTTGTTGGAACGGTTTGTTCGCACACCGCAACGAATTTTTACTGCCGAAGAACTAACCGATGCCATTTGGGGACAAGAAGCCAATAGTCTTGGTGTGGTCAAGGTTTATGTGCATTATTTACGATCAAAACTTGACTCAAGCGTGATCAAAACCGTATCAGGTGGCTACCGTTTTGGACTGGAGTTGACTTGACCTTACGAACGCGTTTGGCATGGCTGATTGCCGTGGCAATTGCGGTGGCTTTGCTGCTGCAAGGTATTTTTAGTTACTTTACTTTCCAGCAAGCCCTGTACACCAGTCTTGACCACGACTTAGGTGCGTATTTTGGTCAAACGCTATCCGAATATAATCGCCAACAACCTCGCCCAACTCGAGACCCCGATACAAAGCCACCAGCACAACCGCCACTTAATGCCATAGGACGCGCCAGACTAATTCAAAACGGGCGGGTGATTCGGTCATGGGCAGAGTTCCCAACAGACATTCCATTGCCAGATTCTCAGCCATCCAAGCCTCGAATCCAAAGCCTAAGAACTTGGCGAATTCAAAGCGAGCCATTACCATCAGGGCAATACTTGCAAGCCACTATATCAGAGCAAAGTGTTCTCTCGAGCCTTAGCAGTTACCGCCAGAGCATTGGCATAACAATCCTGGGGGTGGTGGTATTTGGAGCTTGGATGGCATGGTGGTTGACAGGACTGGCATTGCGCCCATTGCGATTACTGACCCAAACAGCCCGACAAGTTGCCAATTCAGGCGATTTGAGCTTACGGGTTCAAACCAAAACAAAAGATGAACTCGGCGATTTAAGCCAAACCTTTAACGAAATGCTTGAGCGTCTAAGCGAATTTTTAACCCGAGAAACCCTTTTCACCCGCAATGCTTCGCATGAATTACGCACACCATTAACGTCGTTAAAGTTGCAACTAAGTGCCTATTATCAGGGTTTAAGTAATTCCACCGAAACACTTGCAGTGGTCAAAACAGAAGTCGAACGAATGACTCGGTTGACCGAATCTTTACTAACACTGGCTCGAGAAGGACGAGCCAATGTCATTTCACTCGACTTGGCTGCCTTGGCAAATACAATGGCACTCGAGGCAAAGGTCGAATACACAGGAGAAACCCAATTGCTAGTACCAGCCGATCCGATATTAATTCGTCAGACCCTCAAAAATTTACTCGAGAATGCCGAGAAGTACGCACCCCAAAGCCAGATCAGTATCAGCCTGAGTATTCAAGCAGCACACGCGGTGCTGGCTGTCCGAGATACTGGCGCGGGATTAACCCCAGAAGCCATGGC
>JANNEE010000568.1:0-2571 GCA_031388325.1 Deinococcales bacterium | reverse complement strand
CCAATCGCAGGCGAAATCAAAACCCGTCAGAATGGCTCGATGGTTGCCATGGAAGCGGGTCAAACCTTTCCATACGCCATTTGGAAACTCGAGGATCGCGGTAAGTTCTTTATTGAACCGGGTATCGAAGTCTACATTGGTATGATTGTCGGTTCTAACAGCGGACCAAAAGACTTAAACATCAATGTCTGCAAATCTAAAAAATTAACCAACATGCGAACCAGTGGCGCGGACGATGCAACCACCCTCACACCCGTTTCGCCCATGAGTCTCGAAGAAGCCCTCGAGTACATTGGTGACGATGAACTGGTAGAAGTCACTCCAAAGAGTATTCGACTTCGCAAACGAATTCTCGAGCCGAACCAACGCAAGAGTTAAAGAAAAAGAGCGAACCAATTGGTTCGCTCTTTTTTAAGTCAAAAACAGGGCGACTTCAAAGGTCGCAACCAAGTTATTGCCACAGTGCTAGACTTTACAGATGCGAACCCGTGCCGATTTAGAACACATCGAAAGTCTAAGCCTCGCGCCTTATGCGGTGCAGGCGGCGCAGTCCAAGGGCAGGCTGTACCTCGAGTCTGAAAGCGCTTTTCGCACTGCCTTCCAAAAAGACCGTGACCGGGTGCTGCACACCAGTGCTTTTCGGCGGCTCGAGTACAAAACCCAAGTTTTTACCAACACCCAAGGCGATTATTACCGCACCCGCTTAACCCACACGCTCGAGGTGGCACAGGTCGGGCGCACCATTGCCCGGGCGCTTGGGGTCAATGAGGATTTAACCGAGACGATTGCCCTGAGCCATGACCTTGGGCATCCGCCGTTTGGTCATGCTGGCGAGAAGATACTCGATGGTTTACTCGAGTCGCACGGTGGTTTTGACCACAACAAGCAATCTTTGCGGGTCGTGACCAAACTCGAGAAGCGCTACGAAAACTGGGATGGGCTTAATCTGGCTTGGGAAACTTTAGAAGGAATTGTCAAGCACGAATCCGAGTACGATGTTTCTGATGCTAGGGATTTTGAACCGACTTGGCGGGCTTCACTCGAGGCGCAAATTGCCAATTTAGCCGATGAAACGGCGTATAATGCCCATGATTTAGATGATGGTTTGCGCTCAGGGTTACTCGAGGCACGGCAATTGGTGGAGGTGAACATTTGGCAGCGTTTTACGGCAGAACTTGGTTTTAACCCAGAGTACCTGACTGAATTTGAACGGCGTGTACTGATTCGGGAAATGCTGGGTTGGGTGATTACTGATATTGTTAAGACCAGTAGCCAAAACCTCGAAAATATCAGTTCACTCGAGCAGGTTCGGGCAGCGAGTCAACCCCTGATTGCCCATAGTTTAGAGGCTCGAGAGATGTTGCGCCAACTCAAAGCCTTTTTGTACCAGAACTTTTACTACCATCACCGTGTCATGCGCCAAGTTCATAAAGCCGAGCATATCCTGACCAGTCTGTACAAGGCATTCACCAGCCGCCCAAAGATGATGCCCAATAACCATCAAGCCAGAACAGAAAAAGTCGGTTTAGAGCGAGCCGTCTGCGATTATTTGGCGGGCATGACTGACCGTTTTGCGATGGATGAATTTAACAAACTCTTTGAACCTTACGAAAGGACATAACATGCACAAAGGTCGTTTAGAAGCGTTTTCCGACGGGGTTTTTGCGATTATCATCACGATTATGGTTCTCGAGTTAAAAGTGCCTCATGAAGCCAGTTTTGCAGCCCTGCTCGAGTTGTTGCCAGTCTTTTTAAGTTATGTGCTGAGTTTTATGTACATTGGAATTTACTGGAATAATCATCATCATTTGTTGCAAGTCACCAAAACCGTCAATGCGGGTGTGATGTGGGCAAATCTACATTTGCTTTTTTGGTTGTCGTTAGTTCCGTTTACCACAGGTTGGATGGGCGAGAATGACTTTGCTACTTTACCAACGGCGCTGTACGGTGGCGCTTTAATTATGGCTGGAATTGCCTACACGATTTTGCAGACGATGATTTTGCGGCTTCATGGCACAGATTCGGTACTGGCACAAGTCATTGGAGCAGATTTTAAGGGCAAGGTCTCGGTCTTGATTTACTTTCTAGCGATTGTTGTGGCTTTTTGGTTGCCTTGGCTGGCTGGCTTGATGTATTTGGCAGTGGCATTCCTCTGGTTTATTCCAGACCGTCGGCTCGAAAAAGCACTGGAAGCCCAGAATCAAGGCTCACTTCAAAAATAAGACTGTTCCGACAAAAGTCATGACCCCACCAAGGAGTGGTTTGGAGTAGCGTTCTGGGAATTTTTTAGAGACTCCAGCAAAAATCCAAGCACTAGGCAACGCCCCAAGTAAAACCCAACCGACCACGGCAAAGTCTATGGCGCTGCGTTGGGCATGTCCGAGCGATGCCACCAAGGAAATAATCACACCGTGGGCGACATCTGTTCCAGCAAATCTCGAGCCAGTCAGGGCTGGGCGAATAAAGGTTAGGGCAAGCGCCAGCATCGCCCCACTACCAACACTGGTTAAGCCGACCAAAACACCAACAAGAGCGCCAATAATTGGCAGTGGGATTCGTTCCCAGAATGAC
>JANNEE010000300.1:0-9184 GCA_031388325.1 Deinococcales bacterium | reverse complement strand
CGGTAAAGGCTTCAAATAAGCGCAATCGGGCAACTTCGGCAGGGATGTTCGGGTCTGAAGGCGGGGCTGCACCAAATTGTGAGGCAATGCGGGCGAGTTCATTTTGTGAAGTTGGCGAAACTTCATCAAAAATAAAGCGGTAATGTTTTTCTAGGTTTTCGATTAAGCGTTTGACTGTACCAAATGGGGTCGGGTCATCCGCAATCGCTTCGCCGATGCCAAGCCGAGCGCCACTGATTTGGGCGCGTTCGCCGAGGGCGCGAAGCAGACGAGTTTTGCCAGTGCCAACATCGCCAATAACCGTGTACAAGCCAGTTAAACCCGTTTCAAAAAGTCCAGCCAAGGTCTCGAGTTCGGTTTCTCGTCCAATCAAAGGCGAAAGCAACAGCGCGTCGGCTCGAGCCGATTGCGCCTGCATCTGAATGGTTTGGCTTAATGGGGATTCTAAGGCACGAAGCAGCGCTTCGCGCACCGCTTCGGCGCTGCTTGGGCGTTCGGCTGGGTTTTTGGACAACATGGCGAGGCAAATGTTCTCGAGGGCTTCAGGGATGGCTGGATTGCGGGTCGTGGGCGGAACGGGGGCTTGTTGGATGTGCTGCATAATCACTTGAACAATGCTGTCGCCTAAAAATGGCGGTTGCCCAGTCAATGCCCAGTACAGCACTGCGCCTAGGGCGTATAAATCGGCACGGTAATCGAGTTGAGCGCCTCTGCACTGCTCGGGTGCCATGTAGAGGGCTGTGCCAACCATAGCGCCCACTTTGGTCAGGGCAACCGTGCCTTCCATGGTTTTTGCCAGCCCAAAGTCCATTAACTTGGGTCGTCCGTCGGTGGTGACGCGAATGTTTTCTGGTTTTAAGTCACGGTGAATCACCCCTTGGGCATGAACTGCGCCTAGCGCCCCAGCGATACCGACAAAAATTCTTGTAATGGTTGGAAAATCTGGGTTTGTGCCAAGCCAATCGGATAAATCCTGACCTTTAATAAATTCCATCACCAAAAATGGCATACCGCGTTCTTCGCCTAGCTCGAGAACCCGCACCACATTAGGATGATCTATTTGCGACAAACTGCGGAACTCGCGGCGCATTCGAGCGCCACCAGTTAAAGCCACCATCTCGTGCATTTTTTTGATGGCGACCAATGTGCCAGTCTCGGTGTCCATGGCGAGCGTGACCTGACCCATTGCTCCAGCCCCGAGTTCACGGACAAACTGGTAACGCTGGTTTGAAGCCACGGTCATGACCCTATTATGACCTGTTTTAATGACATTTTTGTATGGGGTTTTTTACTTGGGTATCAAAACGGTAAGATATGCCCAATGATTTTTCATTCCCTGCTCGAGAATGGGCTGTTACTGCTGCTCGAACCTGTGGAAAGCTCAAAGCTCGTCAGTATTGAATTGTTTGTGCCGAACGGTGCATTGACCGAAGATATTTCGGGGAGTGGCAGTGTAATGGACGAATGGTTGCGCCGAGGGGCTGGCTCGCGCAATGCCAAAGAACTCGAGAATGCTTGGGATGAACTTGGGGCAATTCGTGGTGCAGAAATCGGACTCGAGGGCATGGAATTTAGTGTGACTTGTTTAGCCCCAGATGCGGCTGCCGCGCTAGTACTCCTATCTGTTTGGGTGCTGCGCCCGCATTTAAGCTTTGATGGTTTTGCGCCCAGTCTCGAGTTGGCTGTGGCTGCGCTGGACAGCCTAGAAGATTCGCCTGATGAACTCCTGTACGCTCGTCTTTGGGAAGCCGCCTTTAGCAGTCCGCATCGGCGAAGTCCGTATGGCACAAAAGCGGGTTTCTCGAGTCTCACGCCCGAATTTTTGCGATTAGATTATGCACAGCGTTGCACCCCACAAGGCGCGATTCTGGCTTGTAGTGGAGCGCATCAATCGGCAGAATTGCTCGAGTTGGTACAACAGCATTTTGGCGGGTGGATTGGGGATGGTTTAGAAGTGCCAGAAGTGGTTTGGAATCCTCCATTTACACGCTTTGAGCCAAGGGATACTGCCCAAACCCAAATTGGGATGATCACGCCACTGGTTGCTTTTGCCCAAGCTGGCTATTACGAATCCAGATTCGCCCTCGAGATACTGGGCGGTGGCAACAGCAACCGCTTATTTAACGAAGTCCGAGAAAAACGCGGTTTGGTCTACGGAATTCACGCGGGGAGCAGTTTTGTGCGTGGGGCTGGAACACTAGAAGTCTTTGCCAGTTGTACCCCGAACCACACCGAAGAAACGATTGCGGTTATTCTTTCAGAACTCGAGACATGGCGCGAAGGGGTGAGCCAAGAAGAATTCACTCGAGCTAAAGTTGGGATACAGACAGGGCTTGCCATGAGCCTAGAAAGTATTGGCGCAAGGGCTGCGTCTTGTTTGCGAGATGCCCAATTATTAGGTAGAGCCAGGGGCATAGCAGAAATCCAAGCTGGACTGCAAAATGTGACTTTAGAAAGCCTGAACGCTTGGTTGCAAATACTGGATTTTAAGCAGCTAAGAACCTTTGTTTTGGGCGCGGATGTGCAGACATGAAACCCTTACATACGATTTTGCCAAACGGTTTAACCATTATTGCCCAGCCGATGCCAGCCGCCCGAAGCCTCGCTATGGCAGTGGTGCTGCGCTCTGGCGCAAGGCAAGACTTAAAACTTGGTACAGCCCATTTTCTCGAGCATATGCTTTTTAAGGGCAACCTAAAACATTCTGCCCTCGAGCTATCCAAGGCTTTTGATGCGCTGGGCGCTCATGCCAATGCTTTTACTTCGCATGAAACCACGACCTACACGGCTTGTGGGCTACCACAAATTCAGTCAGAACTGACCTCGTTATTGCTCGGAATGCAAACCCCACGTTTGGATTTATCCGATATTGAACTTGAACGCCAAGTGATTCTCGAGGAAATTGAATTGTACCGCGATGACCCAATGAGTCTGGCACTCGAGCGCAGCGCTGCCCATTATTTTCAGGCGCATCCGCTCGGAAGACCTGTGATTGGCACAAGCAGCACGGTTGCCAGCATTTCGCAAACAGATTTACAGACTTACTTAAACAGCCATTACACCACCAGCAACATGGTTTTGGCAGTTTGCGGGATTTTTGATTGGCAGCGATTGCTCGAAGATGCACAAGCCTTTAGTGAAAAATTACCAATTGGGCAACCCCTCGAGACAGCCAGCACCAAATTTAGTCCACAACAAGGACTAATCCATGTTCCGCATGACTGCACCCACAATCAAATCAGTTTTATTGCTCGCGGCTACAAGGCTGGTCATGCCCTCGAGTTACCCGCCGCGATGGCTTCACGGATTATCGGGGACTCGGAAAATTCAAGATTTGCATGGGCTTTGGTAGATGATGGTACAGCCCTTGCCGCCAGTTTAGAACACGAAGGTCACACCGACCTTGGTGCGTTTTATGGCTCGCTCGAGTGCGCCCCCCAAGATACCCAAGAATGCTTAGAGCGCTTGTACAGCCAGCTAAAAACGGTTAGCCAAAATGGGATTACAGAGGCAGAACTAAGCCGTATGAAACGTAAACTTGAAGTTGGTTTAGCCCTGCGACTCGAGACTCCTAGCGCTTGGCTAGGTGCGTTTAGTGAAGATTATGTGTTGCAAAATGACCTGCGCCAACCGAGCGCGGTACTCGAAGAATTAAGTGCTGTTACCGTAGAAGAGGTCAATGCTGCGCTACTTGAAAGTGGTCTCGAGACTCCGAGTATTGTGACGCTTGGGGTTTAGCGCTGGACATAAAAAAGGCATGGTCAAAAAACCATGCCTAAAATGCAAAACGAATTATTTCTTAACGTTGTCTTTAAGTGCCTTGCCCGGTTTGAAGGCTGGGTACTTGCTGGCTGGGATTTTAATTTTGGTTTTTGTGCCTGGTTTCACACCTGTGCGGGCTTTGCGGCTACGCACTTCAAATGTACCAAAGCCCGTAATTTGGACTTTACTGCCTTTGTCAAGCGCTCCGCTGACTTCGCCAATAAATGCGTCAATCAGGGCTTTAACATCTTTTTTCTTGCTGGCGGTTTTTTCTGCCAAGATGTCAATGAGGTCGGACTTGGTGATCGTTTTCTTAACTACTTTCTTTGCCATATTGTTGCTCCCTGAGCATTTTTATTATTATGGTTGAAACACGATTTTTGCGTACTTTCAACCACTCCCTATGCTCAGCACGAACTTTAGCATGTTTATTTGCAATTTGCAACGTCTTGGAGGGCTTTTTGTAGACTATACTTAAGTTTGGCAAAGTGACATAAAATATGAAGTTTTTCACACCAGTAAAAAAATAGTGTACTGAACAGGATGTTTTAGAGGTCATTTCCTCGGCAATAAGGAAGGCTATCTATGGTTCTTACTGACTGTCTTTTTTCCAAGAACGTTGAACTACCATGTCGCCGATGGCTGGAATCAAATGCTCGAGCCAAATCAGCGGCTGATACCAATTTGGCACAACCACTTCGGCTTTGGGATGCTCGAGTAAACGTAGCACCGTGGCAGCAATTTGTTCGGGTTCAACCATTGGTAAGGGGCGCTTGCCACCTTTGGCGGTCATGGCGGTACGAACAAAACCTGCGGTTAAAAGCGATACATTGACCCCAGTGCCTTTTAATTCACGGTGTAAGGCTAAACTCATGCCCCGCAATGCGAATTTACTTGCACCGTATAAGCTCGAGAGTGCCAAAGTCCCCTGTACACTGCCCATGTTAATAATTTGCCCGTTGCGCTCCGATAACATTTCGGGCAGCACCAACTGCGATAACCAATATGGTGCAAGTACATTGGTTTCATACATCGCGTTTACATCCGAAGCCGAGCCTTTCCACCAAGACTGTCCGCCAGAATCCATTCCCGCGTTGTTAAAAACCACTTGTACCGCCCCAAATGTAGCTCTGGCTCGAGCTACTAAGCGCTCTAAATCGGCGTGGTTACGCACATCACACGGCACACCAATCACCCGTTTACCCGAAGGATTAAGTTCAGTCACCAATGCCTCGAGAACATCTTCGCGCCGTGCTGCTAGGACCAGCCGGTGTCCCGCTGCTACCAAAGCCCGTGCGGTAGCCGCTCCGATGCCACTGGATGCACCCGTAATAATAATATGTAAACCGCCCGAACCTTCAATACTCATAGCGCAAAGCATAAATAGACTCGGTGTAAAGTGCAAACTTGGGTGCAATAGCCTTGACCAAACCCAAAATTTTTGAAAGACTGCTAAAACGTGATTGAAGCTACTGTTCTTAAGGCTCACGGATGAATTTTTTTGATGATAAACCGCACGAAGAATGTGGGGTTTTTGCTGTCTACGCGCCTACAAGGGATGTACCACGGCTGGCTTTTTTTGCCTTGTACGCCTTACAACACCGAGGGCAAGAAAGCGCTGGGATTGTCAGTTCCGACGGGCAGACCGCTAAAATTCATAAGGACATGGGTTTGGTTTCTCAGGTCTTTAAGGAAGAACACCTCGAAATGCTCCAAGGTACACACGCCATCGGACACACCCGCTATAGCACCACTGGCTCGAGTCATGTCAAAAATGCCCAGCCATACCTGATTCAAACCCTGCATGGGGCGCTATCGGTGGCGCACAACGGCAACCTGACCAATGCCCACACACTGCGTAAACGCCTGCTCGAGCGCGGCGGTGGTTTAAGCAGCACTTCGGATTCGGAGGTGCTGACTTATATGCTGGCAGTCCCGACCCAGTTATCTGGCTTTGAAACGGCTCGGGTTAAAACCTCAGACGGCTCGAGTGTCCAAATTAAAGACGTGGATTTCTGGCAATCGCAACTCATCAGTTTTATGCTGGAAGCCGAAGGCGCATATACCCTTGGGGTTCTGACCAAAGATGCGATTTATGGTGTCCGCGACCCACAAGGACTGCGCCCATTGTGCTTAGGTAAGCTCGAGGGCGGCTGGGTTTTTGCTTCTGAATCTTGCGCCCTGAACACCATCGGTGCAGAATTTGTGCGCGACATCGAACCGGGCGAAATTGTTCGGATAGACCAGCGTGGCGTGACCAGCTTAAGACTCGAGCATACCAAACAACTGGCGATGTGCAGTTTTGAATATGTCTACTTTTCGCGCCCAGACACCAATCTCGAGGGTAATGTGGTTCATGATGTGCGCCAACGTATCGGACGAAGGCTGGCAAAAGAAGCTCCTGTAAAAGCCGATATTGTTGTGGCAGTCCCAGATAGTGCCACCCCACACGGCATTGGCTACAGTTTAGAAAGTGGTATTCCGTACACCGAAGGACTGATTAAAAATCGCTATATCGGGCGCACCTTTATTACTCCAGACCAGAGCTTGCGCGAAATTGGAATGCAGTTAAAATACAACCCATTACGGGCCAATCTCGAGGGTAAACGGATTGTTTTAATAGATGATAGCATTGTGCGCGGGACGACTTCTGGACCATTGGTTAAACTGCTGCGTGATGCTGGGGCTAAAGAGGTTCATTTGCGGGTGGCTTGTCCACCAATTCGTCACCCATGTTTTATGGGCGTTGACATGGCAACACGCGGGCAGTTAATCGCCCATAACCGCAGTCTCGAGGAAATTCGGGTACATATCGGGGCAGACAGTCTGGCGTATATTTCTGAGGAAGGCTTACGGGCTGCGATTAGCAACACCGATATACCAAAAGCCGATACTGGACATTGTTATGCTTGTATGACAGGAAAATACCCACTAAAAATTCCAGAATGGTTATTTGAAGAAACAAGGGATAAGAATGTTTTTGAGGGGGCATGATGTTCGTAGAAATCGGCTTGCTTCTATCTAATCAATCGCGTACAGTGAAATTATGACCCTTACTCTTGACCAAAATGGAAAACTCGAGCTTCCCAAAGCAATTCAAGAAGCACTTCATCTTGAATCGGGCAGTCTGCTTTATGCACAAATTGAAGGTGAAAAATTGGTGCTAACAAATGCAAAACCAGCCGAACTTAAACGCATTGGAAAACTCTTGATGTGGACAGGTGAAATAGACGCTGGTTTAACCGATGCACTTGACAATATGCGTTCAGACAGAATGAAAGAAGTTGGTGGAATTTGAAAGTATTACTTGATACCAATGTGCTGATTGCCTCAGCATTCTTACGTCACGAATGGAACACAAAATCTGCTTTTATAGTTGAACAAGTGATCAATAAAGAACTCGAAGGCTATATTAGCGCTCATACCATTGCAGAGTTTTATGCAGTGGCGACACGCTATCCAACTTCGCCAATGCCAACTTTCGTGGCACAAGAATTTCTTGACGATACGCTGCAACACTTTGAAATTGTTGAAATCACCAGCACCGATTACCGAAATGTAATTGCTCGAATCAGTCAACTTGGTCTGGTCAGTGGCGCAATTTTTGATGCACTCATTGCCCAAGCTGCCCTGAAAGCACAAGTTGACCAATTGGTTACATTTAACCCCAAACATTTTACAAGACTTGGAAGCGAAATCGCGCAACTCGTTTATACGCCATAACCAAAGCTCGATTTTGCAATAGGCAAAAATCGTTTTGAGAAAAATTTATGAAAAAACAAAACATCTTAATCATTGGAAGCGGCGGACGCGAACACGCGATTGCATGGAAGGTCTTGCAAAGCCCTCGAGCCAAAAAAGTCTTTGTTGTCCCCGGAAATGGTGGCACAGCCTCGAGTGCAAAACTCGAGAATGTAGACATTAAAGCCTTGGATTTTCCTGCCCTGCTCGAGTTTGCAGTGTCTAAGAAAATTGACTTAACGATTATTGGACCAGACGACCCATTGGCGGCTGGAATTGTGGACGTATTTGAAGCCCAGGGTTTACGGGTTTTTGGGGCAAGCAAAGCAGCCTCTAAACTCGAGTGGAGCAAAGGCTTTGCTAAAACCTTGATGCGCTCACTTAATGTACCAACCGCCGATTTTGCGGTTTGCACCAATCTCGAGGACGGTTTAGAGGTAGTACGTGACTTTCCATTTAGCACCGAAGGCTTTGTGATTAAAGCCGATGGTTTAGCACTTGGAAAAGGCGTGCTGATTTGCGACACAGTGCAACAAGCCGAATATGCGTTAGAACAAATGTTTAGTGGTGCTTTTGGCGAAGCTGGACAAACCGTGGTGATTGAACAGCGCTTATTTGGGCGTGAAGTTAGTGCTTTGTGTTTTTGTGATGGCACAACTGCCCGCATGATGCCTCCCGCTCGAGACCACAAACGGGCTTTGAACGGTGATAACGGCTTAAATACGGGTGGTATGGGTGCATACGCTCCAGCCCCAGACATCAGTGCTGCCTTGCTCGAGGAAATACGGGTCAGGGTGGTACAACCCATTTTAGAGGGTATGGCAGCCCGAGGCGAACCGTTTAAGGGTGTTTTGTACCCCGGTATCATGCTGACCGAAAACGGTATCAGTGTGCTTGAATTTAACGCTCGCTTTGGCGACCCAGAAACCCAAGTGCTATTGCCTTTGCTCGAGACCGATTTACTCGAGATTATAGATGCTTGTATAGATGGTACATTAGCCGCCCTCGAGCCAATTTGGAAAAAAGAATCCTGTGCCACGGTCGTGATGGCAAGTGGTGGTTATCCGGAAAAGTACGAAACTGGTTTTGAAATTCTGGGACTAGGGGCAGTGCCAAAGGATGTGATGGTGTTTCATGCGGGGACAAAACTTGAGCAGAAAAAAATCGTCTCGAGTGGTGGACGGGTCTTAAGTGTCAGTGCGACAGGCAAGAATCTCGAGGAAGCACTGCATAAAGCCTATGCTGGGGTTAAACAGATTTCGTTTAGCCAAGCTCATTATCGCACCGATATTGGGCAAACCGTAGGGGCGAGGCATGCCTCGCCCCTACGAGCCGATGCTTATGCAAAAGCAGGAGTGAACATTGCCGAAGGAACTCGAGCCGTGGCACTGATGCAGGATGCAGTGCGTTCAACCCATGATGCTCGAGTGGTGGCTGGGGTTGGGGCATTTGGTGGGGTGTTTGATGTTTCAGCCCTCAAGAATATGGAGCGTCCGTTGTTGGTTGCCAGTACCGATGGGGTAGGCACAAAAACAATGGTCGCGGCTCAGGTTGGTAATTGGTCTGGGATTGGCGCAGATATTGTCAATCATGGGATTAACGATATTTTGGTGCAAGGTGCAAAACCGCTTTTCTTTTTGGATTACATTGCCGCTAACAGCCTCAAAGCCGAATGGGTCGC
>JANNEE010000289.1:0-2190 GCA_031388325.1 Deinococcales bacterium | reverse complement strand
GACTGGGCGGCACGAAACAAGCCTTGTCCAAGTGCCACCAACACCAACACAACCACAACCTGATCGAGTTGGGTTGTATCTTTATTTTGCAGATTCAAAAAACTGGCATCCACCAAACGCCCCAGCACTTGTGGAAAGACCAAACCTAGACCACTCGAAATAAGGGTTGCCAAACCCGCCAAGACCAACACCAAACGGTATGGTTTTGAAAACTCCAATAATCGTAAAAACTGTTGTTGAGAAGCCATATTTACATACTAACTCGAGAATCAAGAACCTGAAGTGAACCCGATGACCACATGTCACACTGATGTGGGTTCACATGTCACACTGATGTGACGCAAGGTGTGAGAAAATCCACAGTAGGATAGAGACTGAAATACATCAGACTTTACAAAAAACCGTCAAGTGTTCAACAAGCAAAAAGGAGAAATATGCGTTTAGTTTGGTTGTTAGCCGTTTTACTGGTTGGAATCACCTTTGCCCAAAGTGCCTTTAAGCTGGTCATTAACGGTAAAACTGCCTCGAGTGGCTGGATTACCCTCAACGGCAAGGCTTACGTGCCTATCGAAGCGCTGCAAAAAGCTGGGGTTATGGTTAAGAAAACTGGAAATATCTATACTTTGACCTTGCCCAAAGTTAGCCCTGCCAAACCCGTGATTAATCCAACACCAGTCGTCCCTAAACCAGTCTCAAGCCCAATTCCAGTCGTCCCCAAACCCATTTCGTTGACTTCTACGCCAGTCACCCCAATCGTTCCCGTGGTCTCCCCTGTTGCACCTGTGACAGCACCAATCACACCAGTCATCGCGCCAAGCAATCCAGTAACGGGCGCAAATAATTCGGCAGGCACGGTCAAAATCGTGGTCAATAATGCCAGTAAACCTTTACTCGAGGGTTGCAGTAACTTGTCCTTAAATAATGGTGTCTGGCTGATGCGACTTTTGAATACCGCACCGCTTGTCCAAAACGGCAAAGCTGGGTATTTGGTGACACTCGAGTACAGCAATATCAGTAGCAACGCTTACTCGTTATTTGAGACTGGTTTTTCTGATGGCGATGGCGGCGCGAGTAACTTTACTTTGCGTCTAAGCAATGGAGCAATCCTAGCTTCTGCCAACACCGATGCACTTTTTTTGTATAACAGTGTCCAACCTAATAGTAAAGCCACCGCTGACATTTTCTTTTTTACCTCTGAAAGCAGCTTGCCTTCGCCACAACAATTTATCGTTGGACAAGAGCGCCGAGTCAGTGGTTTTAGTGTGGCTGACGCGAGCTTGCGCTTTAGGCTCGATTGCCGATGAAAATTCATATTGTCACGGTCGGCGCTCCAAAACTCGAGTATGCCAAATTGGGTTGTGAAATATACGCCACCCGTTTAGAGCGTTTTCATAAAATTCGTTTTACACGGGTACGCGACAGCAAAAAGTCTGGGCAAGCTGCCATAAATGAAGAAGGAAACGCCATTCTCGAGGCAGTTGGAAAAGCCTATTTGTTTGCCCTAGACCCAAATGGACGGCAACTAGAGACCCCAGCCCTTGCCCAAAAACTCGAGACACTAGGGGTGGAAGGTCAAGGCGAATTGGCGTTTTGTATTGGTGGCGACGAAGGGCTTTCTAGCGCCGTAAAAACCCGAGCCAATGAACTATGGAGTCTAAGCGCCCTGACTTTTCCGCATGACCTCGCCCAATTGGTCTTGCTCGAGACACTTTACCGAGCCAGTACCATCAGTGCTGGGGTCAAGTACCACAAATAGGGCAGCCTTGCCCGAGCGTCGCTAACTCGAGACTGGTAAACATCTCGAGTTAGCGATATGAAACATTCTAAGGTCATATTCTCGATTTTAAGTACAACTCCAACCCTTCTGGACTCGAGATATTAAAGGTTTTGGCTTCGGGCAGAATCTTCTTAATCATGCCAGTTAAAACCGTACCAGAGCCAAATTCAATAAATTCTCGAGCGCCTAATTCCCAAAGCCTTTGCATACTTTCAACCCAACGTACTGACCCTGTGACCTGCTTGGAGAGTAATTCTGGCAAAATACTTGGGTCGGTGTTTTCGGTCGCCGTAACATTGGCAACCACAGGAAAGTAAAACCCATGAAATTCGGTGATGGCTAAATCCTTCTCGAGACGTACTCGAGCGGACTGCATTAAACTGCTGTGAAATGGCGCAGAGACTTGGAGCGGA
>JANNEE010000458.1:0-10977 GCA_031388325.1 Deinococcales bacterium | reverse complement strand
CGTTTTCTTCTTGGTGCATGGTACTTTTGCGTTCAATTAAGCGTGGTTCAAAACGCACTTGACGTGGGATGCCTTTGTAACCACTCAAGCGTTCAATCAGTAACTCGGCGGCAGTTGCCCCCATCGCTTCAACAGGTTGGTGCAGCGTGGTTAAACCACGGGCTTTTGCCCAAGGATGGTCATCAAAACCAATGATTCGGACATCCCGCCCGATTTCTAGGTTTCGGGCAGTGGCTTCATCCATCACCGCAAGCGCCACCAAATCGGCGGCGGCAAAAATATTGACTGGAAAAGTTGCTGTCTCGAGAATACGTTGGGCGGCAGTTCGGGCATTGTTTAAGTCAAAGGTGATGGTTTGGATGTTCTGGTCTGGAAGTGGACGCTTAGCGGTCTCGAGGGCGCGTTTGAAGCCCCGCATTCGGTCCTGAAAGACCGTATTTTTGAAGACTTCATCAAGGTCTTGGTGAACACTGATGGCGTAAATATCGCCGTTTAAGGCAGTCAAAGCATTGGCTGCCAGTTCACCGCCGAGTTCGTTGTCTAAATAAATACTGTCGTAATGTGGGCTGCTTCCGTCCACAATCACCACGGGTTGACGGGTTGGTAATTTACCGTCTGGGTATAAATCCCCTAAGTTATGGCTTGCCATGACAATCCCGTCCGATTGATAAGCGAGGGTACTCGAGTTGAGGTAACGCTCTAAGCGCTCGCGTCCAATTAACGGAAATAGGGCGCTGTCGTAACGGTGGGTTTCTAAGGTTTTCTCGAGTCCGGACAGCAAGCGAATATAAAATTCTGTACCGACGACTTGTAAAATAATGCTGACGCTGTAACTTTTGCCACCCGCCACCCGACGTGCATGTGGATTAGGGATAAATCCAAGTTCCTGCATGGCATGGCTAACCCGTTCACGGGTTTCTGGGCGTACAGATTTATGGTTGTTTAAGACCCGTGAAACTGTTCCTACGCCTACGCCAGCTTTATTGGCAACTTCTTGGATGGTCAGTTTCATGGTTTCCTTATCAAAATTTTGGGAGCATGCTTGGTGCAAACCTAAACTCTGTAGTTTTGCACTTTATTAAGCTACATTTTAGCATATCTTAGTCTGACCTTAGACAAAATATGTGCAAATGTTGCGAACTTACGCTTTGGTCAGTCATTATGGCAAACCAGACAGGTTAAAATCCCCTGTGGTTTTCTTCCTTGCTCGAGTGCTACAAAGTGTATTGGTGCTGTGGTTGGTAGGCACAATTGCCTTTGCTGCACTGCACTTAACGGGTGATCCAATTGCCTTACTCAGCGCCGAGGATGCCACACCACTCGAGCGCCAAGCCTTGCGCCAAGCCTACGGTCTCGAGCAACCCATGTTTATTCAATACCTGATTTTTTTAAGCAATGCCGTCAGTGGTAATTTGGGCAATTCGTTCTACAGCCCCCGCCCTGCCATGCACTTGTTACTCGAGCGCTTACCAGCCACATTACTTTTGGTCTTGATTGGGCTAAGCCTAGCCATGTGCTTGGGTGTTCCATTGGGTATTTACTGCGCGGCTCGAGTCGGTTCAAAACTTGATAATGCCATTCAAAATCTCAGCAGTCTGCTTTTAAGCGCTCCGACCTTTTGGATTGGGATACTTTTGATTCAAATTTTCGCCGTCAATTGGCGACTTTTACCCTCGCAAGGCAGTGGTACATTGGCACACTTAATCCTCCCAGCCATTACGCTGGCGCTCCCTCGAGCCGCCGTATACACCCAAATTCTGCGCTTGCAACTGCTCGAGGTGCTTAGTCAGGATTTTATTCGCACCGCTTACGCCAAAGGGGTTCTCGAACGGCGTGTGTTGTACCATCATGCTCTTAAAAATGCCCTGATTCCATTTGTGACGGTTTTTGGAATGCAATTGGCAGGACTGCTGTCTGGTGCAGTGATTGTTGAGAATTTATTTGCCTACCCCGGAATGAACCGTGTGGCACTTGATGCGATCAACCGTTTGGACATGCCCGTGATTCTAGCGTTTGTGCTACTCAGCGCCTTAGTATATGCGGTTGTCAATTTACTGACCGATATTTCTTACGGGTTAATAGACCCTCGAGTGCGTTATGAATAGTCTGGCTCGAGTTTTTATTCCACTATTTGTACTGGTCTTATTGGCTATCTTTGCGCCATTGTTTTTGCCGAACCCAAACGCCCAGAATTTGCTCGAGACGCTGCGCCCGCCATTTGTGAATTGGCAGTATCCACTTGGCACAGATGAACTCGGACGAGATGTGCTGACTCAACTGCTGCACGGGCTACGGGTTTCACTGTTGGTGGGCTTATTGTGCAGCCTGATTTCAGCTTGTATTGGTGTACCACTGGGTTTAATCGCTGGCTTACGTGGTGCTTGGCTCGAAACAACAATTATGCGAGCCACCGAAGTACAAATGGCATTGCCAACGGTGCTGCTGGCATTAGTCACACTGGCATTACTTGGGGCTGGACTGAATAATCTGATTGTGGTGATTGGTGTTTTTGGCTGGGCTGGATTTGCTCGGTATACCCGAGCAGTCGTGCTAACCCAACGTCAACTCGAGTATGTGCTGGCAGCCAAAGCCATAGGTGCAAACGACCACCGCACGGTACTGCGCCATATCTTACCGAATGTCGCCAGTGGGATTTTATTACAAATCAGTTTGGATTTTCCGCAGAACATCATGCTTGAAGCCAGTCTTTCTTTTCTTGGGGTTGGGGTTGGCGTGGATACCCCAAGCCTCGGGGCAATGGTCTCGAGGGGTTATGTGCATCTTTTTAGTGGCGCGTGGTGGCTGAGTTTTCTGCCCGGCGGACTGATTATGCTTTTGGTCTGGAATGTGACTGCCGCAAGCGAAAAAATTCGGGTTCTAACCGACCCTCGAGTACGAGTGTTCACCGACCCTCGAGTCAAAAACAGATTATTTTTTTAAGAGCATACTGGTAAAGTGCTTACGGGCTTTAGCCACTTTTGGTGCAACCACGCCCATGCAGTACGGCGCAAAAGGATTGCGGGCAAAATAATTTTGATGGTACGTCTCGGCGCTGTAAAACTTCTCGAGCGGTATCAGTTGGGTCACAATCGGCTTGTCGTAAACACTCGAGAAAGCCCTTATGGCTTCTTTGGCAGTTTCTAATTGCAATTGCGAATGGGTCAGGATAATACTGCGGTAACTCTCGCCAATATCGTTGCCTTGTCGGTTCAGAGTGGTTGGGTCATGAATCGTAAAAAAGACATTCAGCAAATCAGAGAATGAAATCACGGTATTGTCAAATTCAACTTGGGTCACTTCGGCATGACCCGTGGTTTCACTGCACACCGCTTGGTAGGTCGGATTGGTGGTATGCCCGCCCGCGTAACCACTGACCACACCTTTAACCCCTTGAAGCTCGAGAAAAACCGCCTCGAGACACCAAAAGCAGCCGCCACCCAAAGTTGCAGTTTCAATCATGCTTTAAGCATAGGCGTAAGTATGGCATCAAAAAAGGGTCAAGCGTTGCACTTGACCCTTAAAATCCAAAAAGATTACTTCAAGAATGCAATGTTCCTAAAATTCGCCCCAAGAATGTCTTTACTTGGTACATTTAACCAACCGTCTAGCGCTGTGGCGTAGACTTGCCTAAAATCGGTGGTCATCACAGGGTCGCCGTCATTGAGTTTTTCCAAGTCCGGTTGAGCGCCGTACAGCCCGCCTTTTACCCCGTCGCCAATCGTAAACATTAAGCCAGCTTTACCGTGGTCTGTGCCTGAACTGGCATTCTCGGCGAGTCTGCGTCCAAATTCGGAGAACCCAATAATCATTACGTCTTGTAGTCTGCCTTGTTTCTCGAGGTCGGCTCTAAATGCCATGATTGAGCTTGCCAAAGTCCCCAGCAGTTCTGGATGGTCTTCTGGTTGGGCAGCGTGGGTGTCGTAACCACCTTGAGAAGTGTAAAAGACCCGTGGTCCAACGTCAGCGCTGATTAACCTAGCAACATCACGCAGGGATTTTGCCAAGTTATTATCTGGGTACTGCACTCCAGCTTTGTACTTACTGACACCTTTTTGGACACTTTCAATGTTGCTAAACATTTGTCTGGTGGCGTTGCGAATCGTTTCGGCTCTTCCTGGTAAATTAGACTCGAGCATCACATCTACCGCACTTTTGGTTTCGGGAGCAAGTTTTAACTGAAAAGAATCTATACTGGCAATGCTTGGCAAAATAATATCCGCACCACGCAGCGCTAATGGGGTCGTACCGCCAAAATTGGTAGCACAGAATGGGTCGCCGTATTTCTCGGCGATTTTTCCAATCCAACCATCGTGTTCTCGAGCCGACGGGTCGGCGGTGTGCCAAATTGCCATGCTTTCAAAATGGCTACGGTTCGCATTTGGGTAGCCGACACCTTGTACCAAACCAAGTTGACCATTGTCCCAAAGCGGCATTAAAGGCTTGAGGCTTGGGTGCAAACCAACATCGCTCGAAAGCGTCAGGACATCTCTTTTCTCGATGGCAATACTTGGGCGAGCCGCATAATACGCACCGTTGCTGTACGGTACAAGGGTATTAAGCGCGTCGTTGCCACCGCTCAGTTGAATCACGACTAAAATTTTGCCTTTACCAATTGCCGCCTGAGCGCTTTTTGCCAGAAAACCAGGTCCAGTTAAACCCGCCACGGTCAGCATTGAAGATTTTAAGAAATCACGTCTTTTCATAGATAGCTCCTAGCGGCTAGTTTTTAGCTTCTAGCAAAAGCAAAACAGAGTTGAATGGGTACAAGCCGAAACTCGAGGGGACAGAAACACTGACGTTGAATCTCGAGCGAGATACGAATTTTTCTAAAAGGGCAACTGGTTTTATGACAACTTTTGCAGTCGTGTTTCATAAGCTCCCTAATTTAAGTGATACTGCGGCGAAATCATTGTTAGGTAGGCTAAACCCTTTGCAACTTCTGGGGTGTTGCGTCCTTTGGCTGCCAACTCGAGGGCGCGACGTAAACTACCGGTCGGGGCGCTGCCGAGGTGGGTTTGACCAATTAAATCTATGGTTTGGGCTAAGGTACTGCCCATCATCCACTCGAGACTCGGGATTTTCTTTGGTCCATTGCCGCCTTGGACTTCACCGTTTTTGCCGCGTCCCGCCGTCGGTAAACTGCCACTGGCTAAAGTCGCCATGTACTGCAAACGGTTTAACATGGTGGTATCGGCAATCCAGTCAATATCGCCATCCCAACCAGACACATCTGGTGGAAAAAACGGAATTTGTGCCATGCGCGATAAGATACCCGACAAAGCGCTTTCGTGTTGTGGCTCGAGAGTGGCTTTGGTGGCTCGGAGCGAACCAATTACAAACTCGAGTGGGGTTTTAATTAAGCCAAAACGATTTTCTGGGGCGTAAAATTCTTCGCTGTTAAAAATTTCGCGCAGCACTTCGCGGATATTGCCTTTTGAGCGCTCCCAGAGCGTTGAGAGGTCATTCAGGGTTTCTGCTGAGATTTGTGGTGAAACGAAGAAATGCCAAAGTTTTGTGACCATGTACTTAGCGGTACTTGGGTGATTAACCACAATTCGCACAATATCTTCGCCGTTCCAATTGCCTGTCTGCCCTAACACGGTTTTATTGCCCGTATCGTGTTCTTTTTGATTAAAAACAAATTCAGGGTTTTTGACAGCCGCCTCAGAACCATTGCGTTTATAAGTAAACGTCCAACCTGTGAAAGCCCGAGCCGCTTCTTGAATGTCACGTTCGCTATAGCCACCGTTTACGCCCATAGTAAAGAGTTCCATGACTTCACGAGCAAAATTCTCATTGGGTTTTTTCTTGGTGTTGACGTTGTTGTCTAAGTACCGCAGCATGGCAGGGTCTTTAGCGACTTCTAAAGTCAAGGTTTCAAATTTACCCAGTGCCAAACGCCGAAACAATTCGTTTTGGGTTTGTAACATAAAGCCGTTACGCACCTTATCTAAGCCACTGACAAAATGACCATGCCAAAAAAGCGTCATTTTTTCTTTTAAGGGTTCTCGAGAAACCCGCATTTTATAGAGCCACCAAGCCTGTGCCACCGGAATGGTACTGGCGACTTGTTGATTGACGGGGCGACCGGCTTCTCTCGCCGTGTTAAACTGTTCATCTAAGTCGTGCGGGTTGCGTTCTGTGCCATCAAAACTCGAGAATGATAAAAGTCTTTCGGCAGCCAGACCAACACCTAAGCGGCGCAGTGCCTCAATATCTTCAAGGCTGCCACCAAATCCAGCGCGGCGAAGCAAATGACTGGCATCTTCAAAGCTGTACTCTTTTGGGTTATACGGTTTCATAGTTCCTCCAATTCGGTATTTGCACCTAGGATGCAAGTCTGCGCTTAAAAGTTCCCGCGTGAAAAAAGCCACGTTCTCGAGTAGACTGGTCTGGTGATTGAAACTGTTCAGAATGACGCTTGGCGTTTAAGCCTTTGTCCGCGCCTCGGCGCAAGCCCAATTCGTTTAGAAGCCTGTATTGAAGGTCAGTGGCAAGACATCATGCGCCCAACCCCAGCCGAAATTTTAGAAGGCACAAACAGTTCTAAATTCTCGAGCTACACCCTAGCCCCGTGGAGCAACCGCATCCCCAATGGGCAATTTCGTTTTATGGGGTCTGACCATCAGTTACGCATCAACAGTCCAAAAGAACAAACCGCTCGGCACGGCGATGTTCAAGACCGTGCTTGGAAAGTGGTTAATCACGGCTCATTTTTAGAATGCAGCTTTGACTCGAGTTGGTATCCAGACATCAATTTTCCATTTCCTTTTGCCATGACCATCACCCACACCCTGAGAAAAAGCATGTACATCACCGAGATGACCCTAACAAACACGGGTTCAAGCCCAATGCCGGCTGGGATGGGAATTCATCCTTATTTCTTGCGTCGCAGCCACACCCCAAAATTGCGCTTTAATGCCGAACACATTTATTTAACCGACTCGAGCAACGTACCTAAAAAGGCAGCCGAACCTATCCCCGAACGCTTTGATTTTACCAAGCTCAAGCCACTTGACGACCACGGTATAGACCATGTTTACCAAGGCTGGGACGGTATTTTGGAACTCGTCTGGGAAGACATCACCCTCAACTTAGAGGCTTCTGAAATTTTTGAGCATTTTGTGCTGTTCACGGCTGCGCCAGACCAAACCATTGCTTTAGAGCCAATCAGCCATGCCACCAATGCCTTTAACTTAGCCGAGCAAGGAATTGAAAACACTGGACACCGTGTTCTTGCGCCCCAAGAAAGCCTGACGGGTGATATTTGGATTTGGATCGAACCCACTGAATCCTAGCCCCTTGTGTTGTCTAGCCTAAGCCTCGAGAATAAAGCCATGAAAATCTATACCAAAACAGGTGATAACGGCGAGACTTCTTTGTACGGTGGCGAACGAGTCGCTAAATTCTCACAGCGCGTCGAGGCTTACGGCACGGTAGACGAAGGCAACAGCGCCATCGGCATGGCTCGAGCCACCTTGCAAGACTCAGAACTTGATGCTGTGCTTGCCGAAATTCAAAATGCACTTTTTGATGTTGGGGCAGACCTCGCCACCCCGATTGGCTCGAAATATGAAAAAAACCTCGTGCGAATAGATTCCCAAGATGTTTTGAGGCTCGAGAATTTAATAGACCAGTATCAACTCGAGTGTCCAGAATTTAAGAACTTTATTCACCCCGGCGGTACATCGGCTGCGGCTGCTCTGCACCTCGCCCGAACCATTACGAGGCGTGCCGAACGTGAAGTGCTGCGTTTAGAAGACCAAGAACCCAGCAACCACGATGTTGTGCTGTACTTGAATCGCTTATCGGATTTCTTATTTATTCTGGCTCGAGTGGTCAATGCCAGAAGCGGCATGTCCGAAGCTGGCTGGCATGTTAAGGGCAGGAGGTAAAAAGGTGAAATAAAGCAGAGGACTTTTACCTTTTCTATTTCTTCCTGTACAATACCCCATGGATAAATACCTCGTTGGTGGTAAGAAATGGCGCTTGAAGAACATTGACCCTGATGATGTCGGAAAGTTCAAAGGTGGTTCGGGACGCGAAAAATGCGAAGCCAAAACAGTAAAATTATATGAACGAATCGCCGAATTGCAAGAAATCTTGTTTGCCAGTCAGTCTCGAGCCTTATTGGTTGTTTTTCAGGCAATGGATGGCAGTGGTAAAGACAGTGCGATTAAGTATATTTTTCAAGAATGCAGCCCGAATGGGATTCGGGTGGCGTATTTCAAAGCCCCAACCAGTTTAGAACTCAGCCACGATTATCTGTGGCGGATTCATGCAGTTTTGCCCCCCAAAGGAATCGTTGGGGTTTTGAATCGTTCTCATTACGAAGATGTTTTGGTAACAAGGGTTCGCAAGTGGGTGTCGGATAAACAAGCCGCCAAGCGCTTTAAGCAGATTCGTGGATTTGAAGAAATGCTAACTGAAGAAGGCACAAGTATTCTTAAATTTAATTTTGTGATTTCTAAAGAGGAACAAGCCATTCAACTCCAAGAACGGATTGATGACCCGACGAAACGCTGGAAATTTAACTTGGGCGACCTCGAGGAGCGTAAACTCTGGGATACCTACATGCAGATGTACGAAGAAGCAATGCTCGAGACCAGTACCGCCGTTGCGCCGTGGTATGCCGTGCCGGGTAATAATCGGTGGTATCGTAATTATGTGATTGCCTCGATTATTGTAGAAACCCTTGAAGCCATGAAACTCGAGTACCCAACGCCCAAAGGTGAGATTGACTGGGCGAACTTAAAAGTCCAATAATTATGCCAAGTCAAACCCTACGCCCCACAGTCTTAATTGCTGATGACGAACCAAGTATTCGTCAGTTCTTAGAAGTGATTCTAAGTGCTGATTTTGATGTTTCTACTGTGCCAGATGGTCGGGCGGCAGCCGATTACTTAAAACTGAACACTCCAGATTTGATTATCTTGGATGTCAACATGCCACATGTGAATGGTTTAGATTTATGCGGCAAACTCAAGCGAATGTTGCGCTTTGAACACACCCCAATTATCATTCTGACTGCCAACCAAGATGACCGTACCAAAGACCATGCCAAACTCTCTAAAGCCGATGTTTTTGTGACCAAACCCCTTTCGGGTAAGAACTTTCTCGAGCTAACGAGGCGTTTAGTTCGTGGTGAACAAGATAAAATTGAGGAATTACTAAAACAGACACGGTTTTAGTTGCAACTCAAGGCTGTGCTTTGTATACTCGAGGGTAATGAAACCACAGGTTTTCTCATGGCGAATGCCAAGCAATACCCAGCTACCGTAGAGTCTTTGGCTCGAGGTTCGTTGGGGCGTTGATGCGTCCCATTTTTTTTTGAAAGGAAATCATGAATAAAACGTTTTATGTGACCACCCCGATTTATTATGTCAACGACGTGCCGCACCTTGGTCATGCTTACGCGACTTTGGTGGCTGATACTTTGGCGCGGTATCACCGTTTGGCGGGTTATGACACCTATTTTTTGACGGGTACAGACGAACACGGCGAAAAAATCTGGAAAGTGGTGCAAGCCCTCGGGCGCGAGCCGCAAGCGTATGTGGATGAAATTGCTGAAACTGGTTTTAAGGCACTTTGGCAACGTTGGGGCTTAAGCAACGATGATTTTATTCGCACCACCCAAACCCGCCATATTAAGTATGTTCAAAGCATCTTGCAACGCTTATACGATGCAGGCGATATTTACTTTGCCGAGTATGAAGGTTTGTACAGCATTGGTTCAGAGCGTTATGTGACCGAAAAAGAATTGGTTGAAGGTTCGGACGGTATTAAACGCCTGCCCGGAGACCGTGACCCACCAGAACTGCGCCGTGAAGCCAATTATTTTTTCAAGCTCGAGAAATACCGTCCGTGGTTAATCGAGTATCTTGTTGATCATCCAAATTTAATCGAGCCAGTAACGTATCGCAATGAAGTCATGGAAATGCTGCGTGAACCAATTGGGGATTTAAGCATCTCGAGACCAGTTGGGCGTTTGCCGTGGGGAATTCCGATTCCGTGGGATGTCGGCGATGTGTGTTATGTCTGGTTTGATGCGCTCCTGAATTACGTTTCGGCACTCGGCGGCGAAGGCGACCCGAAATTTGAAACTTACTGGCGCAGTGCTTGGCATTTGGTCGGTAAGGATATTCTGAAAACCCATTCGGTCTTTTGGCTGCCAATGCTTAAGGCTGCGGGCTTACCCTTGTACGAAAAACTGGTGGTACACGCCCATATTCTTGGCTTTGACGGGCGCAAAATGGGCAAAAGCCTAGGAAACGCGGTAGACCCAATAGAAATGGAAGAAAAATACGGCATTGATGCCCTGCGTTACGCCCTGCTGCGTGAAACAACTTTCCAAGCCGATAGTGCTTTTAGTGAAAAAAATTTGGTCAATCGCTTAAATTCTGACCTTGCCAACGACCTTGGGAATCTGCTCTCGAGGGTGCTGAGTATGCTCGAGAAATTCCATGATGGCATTATTCCTGTACCCGACGTTCTCGGCGCAAGGGAAGAAGGTATTAAAGCGGCTGCCTTAAAACTCCCAGACAGCACCTTGGAAGAAGTACGCGGCTTGCGGTTTCACTTGGCAATCGAAAAAATCATGGAATTTGTGCGTGACTTAAACCGTTATGTGGCAGAAACCAAACCTTGGGAACTGGCTAAGCTCGAAGATAAAACCCGTCTAAATACTGTCTTGTACACCCTTGTTGAAGGTATCCGTGTGGCTTCGGTGTTACTCGAGCCAGTCATCCCCAATCAAGCCAAAGAAATCCGTAAACAACTTGGACTCGATTTAATCTATGTTCTTGAGCCAGCTTGGGGCTTAACCAAAAGCGGCAGCCGAATTGCCCCAGCCAGTGTGTTATTCCCCAAAGTCGAATTAAAGGAAACCCCCATGACCCCAACCCCAGAAATCGAACCAGCCTCCGAGTTACCTGCTCTCGAGACAGCTGCACAAGAATTTATTGGTATCGAAGATTT
>JANNEE010000424.1:0-7390 GCA_031388325.1 Deinococcales bacterium | reverse complement strand
AATGCTGGTTTAAGGCTCAAGTACCGACCTTCATGTCCACGACATCTTGACAATTCAAGCATTCCAAATTTGAGAATGATTGGTCAGATGAACTACAACGCAAAAATATCGCTCCTGGTGAAGAAATTATTTGTGCAGTATTAAAGCATTTCTCAATTGGGACTAAAAATATAAAAGCTGATGTACCAAAAATCGCTGCTTTTCTCAAGCCTAATGAAATTGCACAAGAATTAAAAGACCTGATACTGCGGATTTATGACCTACCAAAACGCTAATTTTATGCTCGAGACTCTAACTCGCCCCTGTTGCAAAACCTTCGACTACCCGATGCGTTGGCGGATGAAAACTCAGCATTGTTTGTCTTTTGGTACTCCAAAACTTAGTAACTACTCTGCCACTTCAACTCGCAGTGTTGTTCTCCTCGAGCCAAATTCAATCACAGTGCAATATGTTCAAGAATCCCAAAAATTTTCTCTGGATTTTTAATCTAATATTCTACGCTGTCCACAGTTGCATGTTGCTGCTTGAGGGCTAAAAAACGCCATTGTATTCCCGTTGTGACCACGCCATAGATGCGTTCTCGAGGTTTGTTCTGGTCAATATTAAATTGCTGAGCAGCAATCATTTCGGCAAGGCATTGTCCAAAACCACCAATGATATTTTCATTCTTCGCCTCAACCAGTACACATATTGGCGCAGTCAAAACCAATTGTTGTGGGTTACTCGAGAGGATATAGTCACAACGCCCTTTTAAGCCCATTGCTTCGTTGACGTTAAATTCTAAACCAGAGAAAACACTGACTTTTTGGTGGTGCAGCAGCTTAAATTCGGTTAAGAATGGGGCAATCAGTAATTCCGAGCGGGCTTTTTCAGTGTTTAAGTTCAGAGCCAACGGTAAGTACCGATGCAGTAAATCCTCAAGTGTTTTTGGGAGTTGTACAGGTGTCACGCTGTCGAATAAGTCTTGATTTTCTTCGATGGTCACACCAAATTTTTGTTGCACTTCAAGTAGCTTAAAATCTGAGTATGCCATGTTAAAACGATACGCCTTACCTAAATGAGTCTGGTGTCGTTTCACACCAATACAGACTAAGCACATTCGAGCCATAGACGCGCCGCTCGAGCTTAAAGCCAGTAATGGTCGGTAGCCTAATTTGAATCGGGTGCTGTGAAATCAGCACCCCTTCTGGCTCGAGTTTAGCGAATTGAAGGGCTTTAAGCGTGATTTGCTCGAGATTTTCTGTATATGGTGGGTCAATAAAAACAATATCGTAACTTGGAGCAGACTCGAGAAATTTTAGGGCATCAGCGCGAATAATTTTTGCCTGTACTTTCAGTTCATGCTTATTCTTCTCAAGAATTTCGCAGGCTTTGGTGTCCTTTTCAATCATTGTCACCACAAAATCTCTGGATGCTGCCTCGAGTCCAACTGCCCCAGAACCAGCGCATAAATCCAGCAAGCTTGAGCCAGCCCCAAAATGCACTTCAAGCAAGTCAAATAGGCTTTTGCGGACTCGAGCCGGGGTTGGGCGGGCAGTGTTAGGGATTTTTAGCGAACGCCCTTTGGCGCTACCGCCAAGGATACGCAAGTCTGGCATTACACAGCCCGCTCGAGGGTTTCACGTACAAACTGATTCAAACTTTGGTTTTTTTGTGCAGCTTTAACAACTAATTTTGCATGGGTTTGAGGTTCGAGCCGAACATTGAACCGACCCGAAAATGGTTTGTTTGGGTCTCGATTGAGTTTTTGGCAAGTCTCGAGGTAATCATCAATCGCTTCTTCAAAAGCCATTTTCATTTCTGTAATTGAATCACCATGAAAACCAATCACATCAGTAATTCCAATCACTCGCCCGACTAAACACGCATCGCCTTGGCTGTACTGAATGAATGCCGAATATCCTTTATACGTCATGGTTTCACCCCCGCAGCTTCTAAGAAATCTTTTGCCTCAAGAATTTGGTACAACTTGGCTTCTTTACTTGGATGCGGACGGTGAAAAGTACCAATAACATTGTTCAGAACAAATCGGACTCGAGAACCACGTCCTTCTATAACGTCTGCACCCAAGGCAATAAATAATCCTTCGAGATCACGCCAGTCCAAAGTTCTCGGTGGGGGTATCGAAAAAAGTGCTTCAAGAATACGCTGATGACTAGAACGCACCCTCATATGGTACTACATTTTGGTATCAAGTCCAACTGACGTGTCCAAAAGTTTCGGCTCGAGATTGTCCAGTTCCAAAAATAACCACGGGGCAATTGACCAATTCTTCGATTCGGGCAATGTATTTAAGAACCGCTTTTGGCAGGTCTTCACGGCGCTCAATCCCGTCTAAATGCCCCCAACCGTCCATTTCCTCGAGTATGGCATTGCCGTTTTCGTCGTGTTCAATGCCAAGTTTGATTTTGTCAAAACCACTTAAAAAATCAAGTTTGGTCAGGGCAATGCCATCAAAGCCATTGACATCCACCGCGTACTTGACCAGTTTAGTGTCAAACCAGCCCATGCGCCGTGGTCTGCCCGTGGTTGTGCCGTATTCTGCCCCCGGTGCGTCACGCTCACCACGCAGCCGATGCTCGAGTTCACCAAAAACTTCGGTCGGAAATGGTCCATGTCCGACCCTTGAGGTAAAGGCTTTGGCAACCCCGAAGACCTTATTGATGTGCTTATGATTAACCCCTGTACCAACCAGAATTCCGCCGACTGTTGGGTGGCTCGAGGTGACAAATGGGTATGTGCCGTAATTCAGGTCTAGCAGTGTGGCTTGAGCGCCTTCAAATAACACATTCTGATTTTGACTTAAAGCTTCACGCAGCATTGACCCCGTGTCTTTAATAAATGGTGTAAGGATGTCTCGAGCCTCGAGCATATGCGGCATGGCAGCCGCTACGTTTTTCCAGCCAACTTCGGCGGTGCTGTTGGGTTTGGCTTCGATTAGGCGCTCGAGCCGTTCATGTAAAATGCTGTCAGAGAGTAAATCCCCTGCCCGAATGCCAATGCGCCGAGCGCGGTCAGCATAAGCTGGTCCGATGCCGCGTCCGGTTGTGCCAACAAAATCGTTTTTGCCATCCACATGCTTGTGGTGTGGCAGTACCAGATGGGCGCGGTCAGAAACATAGACTTCTGGGTTTAACCCATGATTTTTTAGGTACGCCAGTTCTTCCTTAAATTTGAATGGGTCTATCACAAGTCCGTCACCAAGGACAATTTTGACACCCGGTCTAACCGCCCCGGCTGGGAACAAGTTCAACTTAAAAACCACATCAGGTAGCACAATCGTGTGTCCAGCGTTTGCGCCACCAGAATAACGCACCACAAAGTTCGCCTCTGGTGCTAAGAAATCCGTAACTTTTCCTTTTCCTTCATCGCCCCATTGAGCGCCGATAATTGCAATTCCTGGCATATTGACTCCTCAGATTCATAAAAAAACGGCGCTAAGCACCGTGAGGTAGTGTACCCTAAAATGCTCGGTGAATTTCAAGTTACTCACTGGTTTCAAAAAGACTTTGCAACAGATAGCAGCTTGATTCTACAGTTGCGCTCGAGGTGCAAAATGAAATTGAATCGAAGAAATGCCTTAAAAGCCGTGGCTGTAAGCGGGGCGACTTTCTTGCTCGAGTCAGCCAAAGCCCAGAACTTAGCGGCTTACCGAATTGCGGATGTGGCTGTTTTTGAGCCTGAAGGTGCAATTGCCCAATTCCCTTTTGATGGTCGTCACGGGTTGGTGCTTCGCGTCCCCCAAGCTCAACCGAACCGCACTTTGAAGCTCGAGCAGAATAATCAAATCATTTATCTGGTTGCTTATCAATTGGTTTGTACCCATTTGGGTTGCACACCAGCCTTACCGAATGCCGATGGTCACTTGGTTTGTCCGTGTCATCTCTCAAAGTTTTTTGCTCATACCGGACAAGCGGCGGATTCTCGTCCAAATCCGCCACTCAAAGCCATTGCCCTCGAGCAACGTGGCAGAGCTATTTTTGCGATTGGCTACCTTTAACAATTTGGGATTTCAGCGATGGCTTTAACGATGAGCCAAAAGCCATTGCTCGAGGTCTTGTAGTGGCTTTTGGCTAATTGGTGCAAATTGCGAGTTGCTGGCATTGCCTAAGCCATGTCCGAGTTGTGGATAGTAAATGACTTTGGCATCTGAGTGGTTTTTCAGGGCATTTTCTAAACGCCCTGTTTGGTCTGCGGTTGTAATATCGTCACTCGAGCCTTGTTGGATTAAAATAGGTAAACCCAATTTGGGCATGGCAGGAAGTGTCTCGTAATCTGTGCCTTGTACCACCACGGGTGGAGAATGAAGGATTAAACCCTGCAAAAGTGGTTCTTGTAATGCGACTTGAACCGCGACAGCCGCACCTTCGCTCCAACCCAAGACAAATAACTTGCTCGAGTCAACGATTTTATTCTGGCGCAAGACGTTTAGCACGGCTCGAGCATCGGCAATAAAATCAGTGCGTGAAAGTTGGGAATAGCGCCCTGTGTCTACTTCGGTGGCACTGGTCACATAGCGTTTGTTATACCGTGCCACCGCAAATCCTTGGTTGCTGAGGTATTTAGCGATGTCCAAAAAATTCTTTGAAACCACTTCGCCGTTGTTGATAAAAGTGCCGTCCATGTCGGATGGAAAACCAGCGTGGATTAAAAGAATCGTGGCTAAAGGTCTTTGGCTCGAGGACATCAATTGGGCTTGGGACTTAAAATCACCAAGTTGCACCATAAAATCTTGGGTTGTTGAAGTCTGTGCCAATCCTAATCCAAGTGCTACACAAAGCACAATCAAGAAGTATTTCATTATTTTCTCCGCAGGTAAAGCGCATTAAAATTAACGCGCCAAGTTTTGCCATTGTCACTCGAGAGTTCGCCCAGTTGACGTACCCTGTCAGGGTCGTTACCCACGATATTCCAAGTGATGCGTTGCAGTGGTTCGGTGCTAGGGTTAGAGCGCACAAAGCGGTCTGACTCGAGAACCATTGCGCCGTTGTTGAACGTGCCACTTAAGGTCAGTGCGCCTTGTCCGTTGTTATCCACATAGATTTGATACCACTGTTTGGCTTTGGGGTCATAATAATTTTGGCTGATAGCTCGTCCGCCAGGCGCGTCCACATTATCTACCCAATTTTCTTCGATCATGCAGCCATTTAATAAGTTCTGGATGGTGTTTCGTCCAACACGGCGCTGGGTGTTTGCGTCCAAAACATCCCAATCGCCAACCCAAAAATCAAATTGACGGTATTCGGGGGCGCTGCATTGTCCTTGCCCATCGGCTTTTGTGCTTAAACCACTGGTCAGCAGTGTGCCAATCAGTAACCAGACGACTCGAGTTTTTAACATGATTTACTCCTTTTATTTTGTCACAGCTTAGGACTAAACTCCTTTCAATGACAGCCGAACTTGAAAACAGCCCTTGGTTTGAAGTACAGAATAATCAGCAAGCCCAATTGCTGCATTCTGCGACTGATTTTCGGTTTTTTCGCCCATTTTTTACTCGAGAAAACACGGTTTCCCAAGCGGCAAAAAATATCGGGGTCAGTGTGCTGAAAATGTACCGCAAGGTGCAGCAACTCGAGACGGCGGGTCTGTTGGTACAGACTCGGTTAGAGGCTCGGGCGGGTAAAGCCATCAAGTATTACCAGTCGGTGGCGGATCGTTTTTTTGTGCCGAATCGTTTACTCAGTGCCGAGAATTTTGAAGCGCTGTTGCTCGAGGAAGATGATGTTTGGCGGCGCAGGTTGCTTAGGGGTATGGCGCAGGTTTCTAAGGATGCGATGCAGCACCAAGGAATGTATATTTTTCGTGAATCCCAAGGCAGGATTCGTAAAGTCAACGATGAAGAAACTGGTCTGAATGCACTGCCTGAGAATGTGGAAATGGGCAGTTCTAGCCCTGCGGTCTGGTCGGATTGGTCTTTGGTGCGGCTCGAGGCAGATGAAGCCAAAGCCCTGCATGATGAAATGCGGGCTTTATTTAACAAGTATTATAATAAACCCAGTGCCAAACGGCGTGGACGTTTTCATGTGATTCGCACTGCCATTGCCCCAATGTCGGATGAGGACGCACTTGTATTTATGGCGCGTTAATGCTCTAAGCTAAGTTTTGGCATGACTTTGGCAAGGCGTTTTGGCAACCACCAGTTCCATTCACCCGCCAGCATCATCACGGCTGGAACGAGTACCAGACGAACCAGTGTGGCATCGAGGAACACCGCCACCGCTAAGCCCAGTCCGATGGTTTTATTGGCGACCACATCACCCGAGACAAACGCACCAAAAACAATCAGCATAATCAGGGCAGCACTGGTAATCACACCAGCCGTACTCTGGACTGCACTTTTGACCGCATCGTGGGTATTCATGCCAGACAGGTGTGCTTCTTGTACCCTCGAGAGCAGAAAAATTTCATAATCCATACTCAGTCCAAAAGTAACGGCAAACATCACAAGCGGCAGGCTCGAGTCTATTGCGCCAATGTCGGTCGGGATATTAAAGAAATCTGCCATAAATCCATTTTGAAAAATCAGGGTAATGATGCCGTAGCTGGCTGCCACAGTCAAAGAATTCATGATGATGCTTTTAATCGGAATGACAATGCTTCTAAAGGCAATGGCGAGCAGTATAAAAGTAGCGATAAAGACAGCAATTATCGCAATCGGCATAGCGCTGACCAGTGCATTGGTGAATTCTTGGCTGCCGACGGGCGCACCACCCAGCAGCACTTTGTTGAATCCAGCATTTTTGCCAGCCGCACGGAGTTTTAGAAGCCAAGCGGGAATTTCCGAAGGATGCACTGCATCTTTTGGAATCACCGAGATGCGTAAGAATTTGCGGTCTTTGGAGATGCTGCGCTCGGTCCGATTGGTCAGGGTGGCACGGCTGTTACCGCCAGTATCGGTGGAAAAATCGGCTCGAGAAGTCAGGAACGGCGAAATCACCAAACGGGCTTCGTCCCATGAGGCAATTTCTGCGTCTAAGGCACGCCATTTGCTGCGGTCTTGCCTAAAATTACTGGTCTCGAGAATGATTTCAAATTGGTCTAAACTGCCACCAAGTTCAAGCGGGCGAATCAGTTCGAGTCCTTTGCGAGATTCGACATTTGAAGATAATCCAAACGCTCCCGTGTAGCCAAGTTTCATATTCAGGGCTGGACTGGCAATCAAGAGAATAAAAGCCACCACCCCAATCACCCAAGGAATTGGTCGCTGCATGACTGTTTGGGCAACATTTGCCCAGAAGGTGCTGCCTTTGCCACTCGAGGTGATTTTGAACTGCAATTTGCGTGGGCTGTTGACTCGATCACCGATTAAAGCCAGCAGTGCAGGGACAGCCGTGGTACTGACCAACACGGTCATTAAAACCACCAACACCCCAGCAATTCCCATGCTGCG
>JANNEE010000398.1:0-3152 GCA_031388325.1 Deinococcales bacterium | reverse complement strand
TGAGCTATTTGTTCTTGCAAATCATAAGCGCTGTCTATAATTAAGGGTGTTGGACTCGGGTCTGGTTCTGCATATTCAACTCGAGTTTCGGTAGACTGAGGTTCGAGTTTTTGTGACAGTTTGTGGTTTATTGACTTGTCCGTATTCGGCTGCAAATTCGGCACGGGCTTCTTCGAGTTCGCTCAGGGCTTCGGCAAGTTCTTCATGGGCTTCTTCGAGTTCTTCATGGGCTTCGGCTAGGGTTTCATGGGCTTCTTCAAGTTCTTCTAGGATTTCTTCGAGTTGTTCTTCACGGCGTTCTCGTTCTTTATTGCTTTTGGCTTGCGCCAGTTGTTCGGCAATCACGGCTTGCTTGGCTTGAATACGGGCAATTTCACGTTGCTGATTGGTAATCTCTTGTTCTTTTTCGGCAAATTCGCGGTGCTGTTCGGCAATCTCTCGTTCTTTTTCGCGCAATTCGCGTTCGGCTTCGCGTTGTTCACGCATTTGTTCGCGTTGGTATCTAAATTCCTCACGTTGCTGGCGGATTCGGTCTTTATTGCCTTCAATGCTTAGACTTTCCATATCGAGCAGTCCAGAGTCGTGCATTTCACGAATGTATTGTGGTTTGACTCCGTGCTGAGCTAACCGAGCGACTTGTTCTAAACTGAGCGGCTCGAGTCCCAATTCTTGTTTAATCTGCAAGAGTTCCTCAACATAAGCCGGTTTAACCCCAAATTGGGCAAGCCTGATGATTTCTTGCAAAGTTAAAGGCTGATTTTCGATTTGGCTAAAAATATCTTGTAACTGACGTACATATTCGGGCTTAACGCCATGCTGACCAAGGCGCAGGATGTCTTGGAATGCAATATTATCCAGCCCAGCTTCGCGCAGTTTTGTCACATAATCGGGTTTGATGCCAAATTGTCCAAGTTGAACAATCTGATCGAAACTAAAAACCCCTTGATTGCCACTTAAAGGTCTGCCAGAACGCGAAGCTGTCATGCGTGGCATAGGTGGAACGGGAGGAACAGGTGGCACGGGTGGAATTGGGGCGACTCGAGACACAGGCATAACAAATGCGAATTCTTCTTTCGGGGTGATGTTTTGGCTGGCTTGTAGTGTCTCGAGCAATTCTTGGGCTTGCTCGGGGGTGATTGCGCCTTTTTCGACCAACTCGAGGATACGGGTTTCTTGTTTCATACTATTCTCCTTGGCAATAATCTATAAAACTTATGGCATATATTTGCTTATATTTTGAAATTTGTCAAGTCTTAGAGAAATAAGAAAAACCATCAACTCGAGAAAATTGCCTGCAAATTCAGAATTCATACCGTCATAAAAGTAATAAACAGCGTTAAGTGTCAATCTGTCTGAATTCTCGAGTCAAATTATTTTATCAAATCTTTTGGCACTTATTTGCAAAACCCTGTCTCGAGCTATGTTAGCCTTGCAAAGATTCACTTCAAAAGCCATAAAATGGTAATCTCTGCCCGATGGCAAGTAAATCAAGTGCATTTAGCACCTTACCGCAACGACTTTTTTGGTCACTGATTGCCTTTGGCACGGTCGTGGTCTGTACTTGGGCTGGCTGGATTAGCCTAACCCTAATGATTGCTGTGGCGGTTGGCGTAGGTTTGTACGAATTTCGCAATATGGCACGCAAGGCTGGTCTGGCAGTTGGTGGGCGCAGTGTTTATGTCTTTGCGATGCTGATGCTGCTTGCCAGCCAACCGTGGCTGCGCGATGGCATCTGGGTTATTCCAGCCAAAATCCCGTGGCGCGAAATTGTGATGTGGGCATATCTGATGTGGGTGATGATCGTTGAAGTGGTGCGCCCATCTGAACGTCCTTTAGAGCGCATCATGACCAGTTTATTTGGAATGCTTTATATTCCGTTTTTGCTCTCGTTTGGTTTGTTGCTGCGTTATTATCCAAATGGTGTGCTTGGTTTTTGGTACGCGATTATTGCTGCGGTTGGTGCGTATGCCTCGGATACGGGCGCATATATTTTTGGTGGCTTATTTGGTAAACGCAAACTTGCCCCAGAAATCAGCCCCAACAAAACGCTCGAGGGTGCAATTGGTGGCATGGCATTTAGCGCCCTGATGGTTTTTATCTTGCAAGAAGCAATTCGCAACTTCATACCCGAAGTGCGGGTCTGGGAAATTTGGCTTTTTGCAATTTTGGTGTCCTCCGCCGCCCAACTTGGCGACCTCGCCGAAAGCGTCATTAAACGCAGTCTAGGTGCAAAAGACAGTGGCACATTTTTGCCCGGACACGGTGGTTTACTCGACCGTATAGACAGTTTGCTGTTTGCGCTTCCCGTGGCGTATTACTTTTTAAGCGTGGCAGTCTTTAGCTAATGATAACCATTCGTAACCTCGAGCCAACCGATGCCCAAGCCTTCAAGGACTTGCGAATTTATGCCATGCAGGAATCGCCCCGCGCTTTTGGCTCGAGTGTACCCGACGAAGAACAACGCAGTTTAGAGAGCATCAAAACGATGTTCTCGAGCCACCCATCATTTGGGCTTGGGGTGTTTGACACGCATACTTTGATTGGGCTTGCCCGTTGCGAATGCACAAGTCGTATCAAAACCAAGCACAAAGCCGATATTTACAGTGTCTACATTCATCCAGATTACCGAGGACAAGGACTGGCTCGGCGCTTGCTTGAGCAACTAATTCTTCAAGCAAAAACTATAGATGGACTCGAGACACTGCTCTTAGCCGTATCTGAACACAATGCCCCCGCTCAAACCTTATACCAATCCCTAGGCTTCCTCGAGTGGGGAAAAGAACCAGATGCCTTGCGTCACGCAGGGGAAAGCCTAACCGAGATTTTTATGCGTCTCGAGTTGCGAAAAAATCAAATGCAAGCAAGACTTAGAACTCGTTAAAATTTTTCAGGTAAGTTGAGAGTATGGAACAATCTCTTCGATAGATGCAACCCAAACTATCTGTTGTCATGCTTGGCACGTTAGGTTGCTCATTCCTGAGTAATTGCACACCATTTGCCCAGAATGTGATTCGGTATCAAGAACCGGGCATCGAAGACCATTAAATATTTCCAACTCGAGCGTTTGCACCGCCCGTTTCAACGATGTTTAGGTTTATAAAACATCGATGGTTTGGACTTGGCATTAGTGGATAGTATCGTCAAACAGCATT
>JANNEE010000356.1:0-3639 GCA_031388325.1 Deinococcales bacterium | reverse complement strand
ATAACGAGTACGGTTGTCACGACACCACTCGTTCGTACAGCCAAGCCGCCAAGCAAAAATTTCAAGACTGGCTCGAGAAAAAATATGCTTCGCTCGAGGTGCTGAATTCCACTTGGGGCAACGTTTTCTGGTCACAAGAATACAGCGCTTGGTCAGAGATTGGTTTGCCCAATTTAACCGTGACCGAAGCCAATCCTAGCCATGTCCTCGACTTTATGCGTTTCTCGAGTGAGCAACTGATTGGCTACGACCAAATGCAAACCCAGATTCTTCGCAGCCACAGCCCAAACCGTTTTGTGACCCACAATTATATGATTTTCTTTTCGGACTTTGACCATTACAAAGCCGCCGCCCATTTGGATTTTGTGACTTGGGATAATTACCCGACGGGAATGCTCGAGTTTTTTGATACTTCCGAGGAGAACAAACTGGCGTTTGCCCGTACTGGACACCCCGATTTAATCAGTTTTAATCACGACCTTTACCGAGGACTGAAAAACAAGCCTTTTTGGGTCATGGAACAACAATGCGGTCAGGTCAATTGGTCGCCGTATAACCCTCTGCCAGCCCCTGGCGCAGTCCAACTTTGGACACTGCAAGCCATCAGTCACGGGGCAGATTCGGTCACATACTTCAGGTGGCAAGCCGCAAGGCAAGCCCAAGAAGATTATCATTCGGGTTTACTCAGACACGATGGCAGCGAGGACAGGGGCTTTTTGGAAGTCAAACGCCTCGCGCCAAAATTACCGCTTCTTTCTGATGCGTTCACACCACACAAGGTTTGTCTGCTTCACGATTACGAATCCTTATGGGCATACGACGTGCAAAAACACAACGCCAACAGTTCGTACTGGCTACAAGTCCAATCTTTTTATACGCAACTGCGCCAAGTCGGTGTTGATATGGACATCCAACACCCGATGTCGGACTTAAGTGCCTATGACCTGATTATTGCCCCCGCCCTAATCATTGGTTCACCCGAACTTGCCGCCCACCTCGAGCAGTACGCCCAAAACGGCGCAACCATTGTTTTTGGCTCGCGCGCTGGTTTTCGTGACCCGACTGGCGCAATCCCCAAAGAAAACCCGATGACCAAGCTGGCAGGGGTGCGGGTCAAAAACTTTGACAGCCTCCGCCCCGGACTGACCCCCAGAATCGAAGCCTTTGACCAGACGTTTGAAACCCACACTTGGAACGAATCGCTAGAAATCCTTGACCCGAACATCCGAATTCTAGGAACATACTTTGACGACCCGCTCTATAACGAGGCTGGCATCACTTACCGACCCCTAAGCAAAGGCGGCATCATCTACATTGGCGTTTGGGGTGAACGAATCCTAGGACGCACCCTCGAGTACGCCCTATTTCGGGCTGGCATCACCCACCAAGACTTAGAGCATGGACTGCGCCTCACCAAGCGCGGTGGACTGGTCTATGCCCAAAACTGGACTCGAGGCGGAATTGCCCTACCGCTAGACCCAGACACTGAATTTTTACTGGGTGACAGCTTGATCGAACCCTACGGAGTGGCGGTATACAAAGAAAAGATTTGACCTTTTCTATTGTCCCTTTTGTGCTGTACAGTATCTTTATGTCCAATTTTGATGCCCTCGAGCCGAGCCGTTTGCGTGACCCATATTCGATTAAATGGAATCATTACCCCGAAGATGTCTTGCCGCTTTGGGTGGCAGATATGGATTTTCCAATTGCCGAAGAAATTAAAAAAGCGATTATTGCTCGGCTTGAGTACAATCTTGGCTATCCATTTATGGGTGGTGACCCGCGTTTACTAGCAGCCATTATTCGGCAACAAGAAAGTTATGGTTTATTGGGCTTAGAAAATAAAAACCTAATGCTGGTCTCGAGTGTTGTGCCGGGCTTGTACGCGGCGATTCAGGGTTTAACCAGTGTAGGGGACGAAGTGATTACCCAAACACCAATTTATCCGCCGTTTTTGAGCAGTGTGCGTGACCACGGACGAATTGCCGTAGAGAATCCAATGCTTTTAACCGAATCTGGTTGGGAAATAGATTTTGCCCATCTCGAGCGCTTAGTAACTCCAAAAACTAAGGTGTTTATGCTTTGTAATCCACAAAATCCGACTGGACGGGTTTTTAAGCGCTCCGAACTCGAGCAATTAGCCGATTTTGTGCTTCGTCATGATTTATTGGTGATTACCGACGAACTGCATTCAATGCTGCGGCTCGAGGGCGAACACATTGCCTTTGCCAGCCTCAGCCCAGAAATGGCGATGCGTACCATCACGCTGACAGGACCTTGTAAAGCCTTTAACACGGCTGGATTTGGCGGCGGGGTGATGATTGCCCATAACATAGCTTTACTCGAGAAAATTCAAAAAGCCACCAAAGGACTGATGGGACACCCGAACATTTTCAGCATGGAAATGTGGCGTGTCGGACTTGAAGAAAGCAGCGCTTGGCTCGAGGAGACCCTGAATTATTTACGTGCCAATCGTGATTTCTTAAACACTTGGCTCGAGCAGCATCTTCCCGAAGTAACTTGTATCCCCGCCGAAGGCACATACCTTGCATGGTTGGATTTTAATAAATTTGGGTTTGCCAAAGATATTTATAAAATTTTACTCGAAGAAGCCAAAGTCGGCTTAAACGATGGACCACCATATGGGGTTGGCTATTCTGGTTGGTTACGAATTAACTTTGCAACCTCGAGAGCCATTTTACAGGAAGCCTTGACTCGAATAGAAACTTGTATTCGCAGTAAAGTGGATTAGGAGTCCAATAATCTTTTCAGGTCTTTGTAGACTCGAGACCGATGCCCAATCAGACGCACACGCATAACAGACGTTTCGGTCAATTCATAAACAATACGGTAATCGCCAACTCGTAGCTTGTAGAAGTTCTGAAAATTCCCTTCGAGGTTTTCAGTAGGAATTTCGTTATTTAGAAACATTCCAAGTTTGTCCACCACACGTTGCCTCAATTTTGGCTCGAGACTTGCAAAATCCAGTTCTGCCTTTGGCGAGAATTGTAGTTGAAACCTCACCATTTGAAATCATATTTTTTGGCTAATTGCTCAATACTGATGCAGTCAGCAGGGTCAATAACTTCTGAAAGTACGGCAACAACCTCTTTATTTAACTCAAGACCCGCGTCTGGGTCGGTTTCACGCAGGGTTTCACGCACGGTTTCTTGAATAATAAACCGCAATTCGGCGACTGTTAAATCTGCGACTCGTTGCATGAAAAAAAGTCTAAACCCTAGGCTCAAAAAAAGCCAGCCTTGAAAACCACACCAAAATAATTTTAATTGTCTAGCAGTTCAACAATATCAAGCGGTTCTGGCACAGCTTGCGGTAAGGTAAAGAAAAAACTCGAGCCTTTATCTCGGGCGCTTTGTACCCAAATGCTTCCGCCGTGTTGTTCGACGGCTAATTTGCAAAATGCCAAACCCATGCCAGTGTCAAAGCGGGTGCTGTTGGTTAGCCTCGAGCGTTCAAAATCCTTGAAGATGCGTTCAACATCCTCGTCTGGGATACCTTCACCGTCGTCATGCACAGCAATTTCAATCATGTCGCTAACCACTCGAGCCTCGATTTGAATTCTGCCTTGGGTCAGGGTGTGCTTAAAAGCATTGGAAATCAGGTTGGCAAGGATGCGCC
>JANNEE010000314.1:0-2108 GCA_031388325.1 Deinococcales bacterium | reverse complement strand
GCAACGGGTGATGCGTTTCGTGCGCGGTATGAATCTTTTTTGACCAACCCAGACGATGAGTCAGACCACACACGTTGGGAAACCGAAGTCGCTATTCGTCTGGCAGATTAGTTTTTTTCGTTGAGTCCGCGTAACGCCACGGTAGGCAAAGCCCACCCTACAACTTTCCAAGCCAAAGCCAAATACGGTAGGCTAAAGCTGTTGTGCTGAATGCCTTACTCGATGTGATTTTGCCTGTGCTGGTGGTGGTGGCAGTCGGGGCTGCCATTGGGCGTTTTCTAAAACCTGATGCCAATACGGTTTCTAAAGTCACACTGTATGCGCTTTCGCCAAGTTTAGCCCTCTACAACCTTGCCCATAGCCAAGCCAATCTGACCAGTGCGCTTAAAATTGTGCTTGGTTATATTTTATTTGTGCTGATTATGGGTCGGGTCACATGGCTCTCGAGCCGAGACCTGCCCGACGAAACCCGTCGGGCAATGGTGGCTGGGGTAATTACGGGTAACAACGGTAATTTTGGTTTGCCGATAGCCTTGTTTGCTTTTGGTAAACCCGGTCTCGAGTTGGCGCTGGTGGTTTTTACCATCAGTGTTTTTATGACCTTTGTGGTTACACCAAGCGTCTTAAAGGATGGCACTTGGCGCTCTAAGGTACACACGGTTTTTGCCTTGCCTCTGGTTTGGGCGGCGCTACTTGGGGTGACACTGAATTCTTTGGGCATTAAAATCCCTGTTGGGCTTGACCGAGGCATTCAGCTTCTTGCCGAGGCTGCTGTGCCGATGCTGCTCATCAGTTTGGGCTTACAAATTGGTAGCAGTGGCTTTCCAGTCCCATCTCGAGCCATGATTCGAGCCGTGGCATTGCGTTTGGTCTTAGGTCCTTGTGTGGCACTTTTTGTGGCTTGGTTGGTTGGGGCAACTGGTCTCGAGCGCGGAGTCTTGGTTTTATCTTCTGCCATGCCCACTGCAATCAATGCGTTTTTGGTGGCACAAGAACTCAAAGCCGATGCCAAACTGATTGGCGGTATTGTTATTTTAACCACACTGCTGAGTATTCCAGTGATTGCTTTGGTGGTCACTTTGCTGCGTTAAGTACATCCCCGAAATGTTTTAGGCTGCCTTCACTCCTAGATTTAACGATGCTAATTCCAGGGCAGCCGCAATAAAAGCCGTATTTTCTTCGGGTGTGCCAACAGTCACACGAATACAACCTTCTAATCCAAGGTAACTGTCTTGTTTGCGTACCAGAATACCCCGCTCGAGCAGCCCAGCATGGGCGCGTTTAGCATCTGGGGTGCGAATTAAGTGGTAATTAGCGGCTGATGGATAAATTTTCCAAGTCGGGTGATGCGCCAGCCCCTGATACACTCGAGTACGCTCCAGTATTGTTTCTTCAACTCGAGCCTCGGCGTATTGCGGGTTCTCGAGAGCCGTTTCTATGGCACTTTGAATAAGTACAGAGACATTAAACGGGCTAAGAATTTTTTGGACCTGACTAGCCAGTTCGGGTTGTGCTAATAAGTACCCAAGTCGCACCCCGCCTAAGCCCCACGCTTTAGAAAAAGTGCGTAAAATACAAACATTTGGGTTTGTCTCAAGCAGTGCCATATGGTTGCGCTGACTGTATTCAAAGTAGGCTTCGTCCAGCACAATAATCCATTCCTTAGAGGCGCTTTGTACCAACTGCCGTATTTGTTCTAGGCTTGGCATTGCACCCGTTGGGGCGTGTGGCACAGCCAAGAACATCACTCCGGGGGTGGCTTGCTCGAGGGTGGCAAGAAGCGCCTCCATCGGTAAATTAAAATCGGGCTTTAAGGCTGGCTCGAGCATCAGAGCCTCGAGCAATTGCCCAGACAAACTATACAAACTAAAGGCTGGTGCGACACTCAAGACCCGTTGCCCTAATCCAGCCGCTTGTGCCAGCCCATGAATCAGCACGTTGCTACCGGGTGTGACCACCACACCTGCTTCCTGCCAGCCAACTCGAGCCGCGATTTTTTGACGCAAGGTATTGGCATGGATGTCTGGATAACGATTCCAGTGGCTGTGTAGCATTTTTTCTAAAGCAATTTGTTTTAATTCAAGCGGGAAATCATAACCTGATTCGTT
>JANNEE010000312.1:0-3432 GCA_031388325.1 Deinococcales bacterium | reverse complement strand
TACGAATCCAATAACCGTTTTAGGTCTTTGTGAACTCGACTTTATAAAGAAAATCTACTACCTTTTGCAGTGTGAGTTACAATCAAGCCGTGCGTCAAATCTCGCCGCAAACCCAACCAGACTTGGTGGCAAGCAGTGGGTTAAGCACGCCGCTTTTGCTTTCTGCTTTGGGGCGCGATGCGGGTTTAATCGGTGTTGCGCTTTTGACTGCCGAACGCCTCGAGCAAGAACTGCTTTTACAGGCTTAAAGATTGGTTGGACTTCACTTATTCACTGGTTGCACAGCTTCGACCCCGCGAATCTCGAGAAAGGCGGCTTTAGCCGTTTCAAATTCCCCAGCGTGCCGCAGTTCTATCCGTAAGCCAATTCGCGCTTCGCCATTTGACACATTGGCTTCGACTTTCAGCGCACTTTTTTGTAGTTGCTCGAGTACATCAAGCACATCTTTTAAGAGTCCCACGCGGTCTTTAGCCAGCACATCAAAGTCTATAAACTGACTCGAAACACTGGCTACATCCCAACCTGCACTAATCACGCGGTTGTTCTCCTCGAGCCGCAGGCGTTTAGAGTTACTGCAATTGATTTTATGAATCGTTACACCGCGCCCACGGGTGATGTAGCCTAAAATCGTGTCGCCCTGAGCCGGTTTGCAGCACTGGGCAAATTTAACGGGGGCTTGCAGTCCACCCTCGAGGTAAATTCCACTGGTACTAGGTGGTGGTTTTTCGTGTGGTTGTGGCAGGGCTTGGGCTGGTTCGAGGTCTGGCACAAGCGCCCTTGCGACTTGCTGAGCGGTGTAGCGCCCTGAATGCAGTGCCATGTAGAGGTCGTCGGGATTGCGTGAACCCATCAGTTTCTCGGTGATGTCCTCAAGATTTTTGATTCGCATTAACTTACGGGCTGGCAAACCACGTTTTTTGAGGTAACGGTCTAGGGTCTCGTAGCCGTGCGTCAGGGCTTCACCACGTTCTTGGACACGAAAAAAAGCCCGAATTTTACTTTTGGCGCTGCGCGTTGCCGCAAAATCCATCCAGTCACGGCTAGGACCTGGCGAACCGCGATTAACAATGATTTCGACCCGTTCGCCGTTATCAAGTTTATACGACAACGGCACAATACTTCCGTTGACTTTAGCACCAACTGCATGATGTCCGATGTTGGTGTGAATATGATACGCCATGTCTATTGGGGTTGCTCCAAGCGGTAAGGAAATACTTTTGCCTTTGGGGGTAAAGACAAAAATGCGGGTAGATAATAAATCTTGTTGCACCGCGTCCACAAAATCGCCCGCATCAGAAATTTCGCTGGATAACTTTTCTAGGTTCTCGAGCCAATTCATTCCTTGGCGCAGTTCATCTAAGCCCGCACTGCGGCTTTCAAAGCCTGTGCCATCATCCACCCCAGATTTGTAGAGCCAGTGAGCGGCTACGCCGTACTCGGCAATGCTGTGCATGCGGGTGGTGCGAATTTGTACTTCGATGGGTTGACCTTCTAAAGAAATCACGGTGCTGTGGAGGCTCTGATAGCCGTTGGGTTTTGGGACAGCAATATAATCCTTAAAGCGTCCTGGAATCGGGGTGTACAAACTATGAACCACGCCTAGGGTGTGATAACAGACTCGTTTCTCGCGTTGTAGCGCTAAGGTTTCAGGGCTTGCCCCTTCGCCACTGCTAAACTCCGCATCAGACACGGGTCGCGGCTCGAGAATCACACGGATTGCCAGCAAATCAAAAATTTGTTCTAAATGCTTGGTGTCGCGCTGCATTTTGCCCCAAATGCTATAAAGGTGCTTACTTCGTCCTGTAATTTCAAAACGCACCAACCAACGGTTGAGTTCGCGGTCAGTCTCGAGAACTTCGCGTAAATCAGTGATGGCGTGCTGCACTACCGAATCACGTTCGGCTTGGGCTTGACGAATTTCTATGGCAAGTTCGGCGTAGGCTTGTGGGTGCAAATACAAAAAACTCAAGTCCTCGAGTTCCCATTTTAAGCTGCCAATCCCCAAACGATGGGCTAACGGGGCATAAATCTCGAGGGTTTCGGTGGCAATTCGCACCTGTTTTTCGGGCTTCATGCTGGAGAGTGTTCGCATATTATGCAGGCGGTCTGCCAGTTTAACAATAATAATCCGAATGTCCTTGGTCATCTGCACCAATAACTGCCGCAAGTTTTCGGCTTGTTCGTCCTCAATGCCGTCCTTGGCTTGTTTACTGAGTTTAGAAACTTTGGTTTCGCCTTCGACAATTCGCCGAACTGTGACCCCAAATTCGTGTTCGACATCGGACAGCGATACGGGTGTGTCCTCGACTGTATCATGCAGTAAACCCGCTTGAATGGCACTGGCATCCATCCGTAAATCCGCCAGAATAACTGCCACAGCCACAGGATGGGTGATATACGGCTCACCGCTTTTACGCAGTTGCCCATCATGGGCAGCCGCCGCAAAACGAAAAGCTTTTTCAATGCGGTCTCTCGAGCCAGCCGTCAAGTACCCGAGGCGTTCCTTCAAGGCTGGGAAACCATGCTCGGTCAGCAGTGTTTCACCACCAAATTTTAGCCATGTTGGTTCTGGAGTCTCGAGTGTCGTCATGGGGGAGTAGTGTAACGCGAGCAGCGTACATTTGGCTATCGCTTGCTATGGAGTTATTTGAGTTTTAAGGGCAAGCCAGCCACCATTAAATAGGCTTCATCGGCAGCTTGGGCTGTGATTTGATTGGCTCGTCCTAACCAGTCGCGGTATTCGCGCCCAAGCGGGTATTCGGGGACAACGCCGCTCCCGACTTCATTGGAAACAATCACCAGTGTTTTTTCTAGCTCAAGTAAACCTTGTAATTCTGCCAGCATGGTTGCTTGGGTTTGTTCGGAGAGCAGCAGATTAGACACCCATAAACTTAAGCAATCAAGCAACACCACACCTTCGGTCTCGAGCAGCACCTTTTTTAAGTTTCGTGGTTCTTCGATGGTTATAAACCCTAAAGTGAGCCGTTCAAGCCGGTGCAAACGAATTCGTTCGGTCATTTCAGGATCAAAGGCTTGGGCAGTCGCAAGGAAGGTGACAGGTTGTGTAAATCGCTGGGCTATTTCGAGGGCAAAACGACTTTTGCCGCTCCGAGCGCCGCCTGTAATAAAAATAGTTTTGTTACTCATGTAGAAAATAGCGATTCATATGAATTTTTAGTAATATAGCACAAATTATGCACAAATTAACACATTTTGTACTTATAAGTATAAAAATTTCTCATGTTGTAACAATCACCATTCGACCATCTTGGGTCGTTAAACGCTCCAGCTTTGTTTGATAAACACGTTCCAAAAGTGGTATCTCGAGAACTTCTTCGGGTTTGCCAATGGCTTGTAGTTGCCCATTGTGCAGCAGCGCCACGCGGTCGGCTCGAGCCGCCACAATCAGGTCATGGACAACCATCACCACAC
>JANNEE010000309.1:0-4788 GCA_031388325.1 Deinococcales bacterium | reverse complement strand
AAAACCATGCGAGCCTTAAATGAAATCCGCGATTTACGCGCCGACGGACTGGATGCAATTGTTGGTTTCCTCGAGACCCATAAACGCAAAGATACCGTAGCCGCCGCCCAAGACCTACCGCTTTTTCCTCGGCTCGAGCTTCTATACAAAGGCACAACCCAGACCGAACTTGATGTGGCAGGGATTCTCGAGCGCCGCCCCGAATGGGTGATGGTGGACGAATTGGCACACAGCAATGTGCCAAATTCTAAGTACCCAAAACGCTATATGGATGTCGAAGAATTGCTTGAAGCTGGAATTAACGTCATCAGCACCCTCAATATCCAGCATCTCGAAAGCCTAAATGATGAAGTGGCGCGGCTGACCAGTGTGCGGGTACGTGAGCGCGTGCCAGACCAAGTGGTGCTTGAAGCCGACGAAGTGGTGATTGTGGATATTTCACCCGAGGCACTGCGCGAACGACTTGGGGCTGGAAAAATCTATGCGAAAGAAAAAATAGACCAAGCCCTAAACGGCTTTTTCACAACCGAAAATCTGGCAGTGCTACGCGAATTAGCCCTGCGGCGCATTGCTGATGTGGTCGAAGAAGAACCGATTAACCCAGCCGAAATTTTAGGGCGTGGGGTCAAAGAACGAATTGTGGTGGCGGTACGAGCCGAACAGCACGATGCTCGCTTAATTCGCCGTGGGGCGCGGGTGGTGCAGCGCTTAAAAGGTGATTTACTGGTGGTGCATATTAAAAACCGTGCTTATAAACAAGCCGAATTTGAGGTGCTGAACGAATTCGAGAATTTGGCTCGAGAATTTAAGGCAACTTGGACAGTTTTAGATGGAACAGACACCGCCTCGAGTCTGGTGGCGTACTTAAAAGCCGAACATGCCACGCAAATTATTATTGGCGAATCGCACCGCTCGAGGTTTAAGGAAATTATCTCTGGGTCGGTGGTCTTAGAAATTCTGCGCCGCAGCACAGGCATAGATGTTTATATTATTGCCGATGATTAAACGCATCGGTCAGTTGACTGAGGCTTGTCACTGATTAACCGATGGTGCGTATTGAACCAAAAAAATAGACTCTTGGCATGAATCTTGTGCTGCTAACTTGTGCAACAGTGACCGGTTTTTTCGCCATGTTTGGTTTTATGGCAGGTATTCGGCGGGAAGAACATGAAAAACCAAATTTAACCCAATGGTACATCAGTGGTTTAGTTGGGCTATTGGTTGCGGCAATGGTTATTTCTCTTTTTCGTGGCTAAATCATGCCGCGCCGCAGGGCTTTAACCGCCGCTTGGGTGCGGTCAGACACACTCAAACGCAGCAAAATCTCTTCAACATGGGTTTTAACGGTACTTAAACTAATCTCGAGCCGCAAGGCAATATCTTTGTTGCCCAGTCCATCGGCAATTAAGCGCAACACATCCAGTTCTCGAGGCGAAAGCACAGCACTGTCTTGGTTAATTGGTGTAATGCGGTTTAGCACCACATGGGCAATTTGCGGGTCGAGGTACGCCCCGCCCATGGCTACGGCTTGCACCGCTAAGCGTAGACTCGAGGGGTCGGTGCTTTTGAGGCAGTAGGCATTAGCACCGCTTGCCAAGGCTGCCAGCACTTCTTGGTCTAGTTGATGGACGGTCAACATCACCACTTTGAGGTTTGGATACAGGGTTTTTAAGCGTTTGGTGGCTTGGATGCCATCAATACCCGGCAAGCCAATGTCCATGACCACCACATCGGCTTGGGTGTGTGGGTACTGCTCGAGGGCTTCTTCGCCGCTTCGGGCTTCGCCAACAATTTGTAAATTGGGGTCGCGTTGGAGGGCTACCCGCAAGCCATCTCGAGTAAAAGCATGGTCTTCGACCAGAAAAACACTGTATGTCATGCCGCACCAGCCTTGGGTAACTCGAGCCAGAAAACACTGCCGCCACCAACCCGAGGATGATAGCCAATCCGTCCACCGTGGCTTTCGGAGATACGCTTAGACAAATATAAGCCTAGCCCCGTACCACCTCCAGCCTTGCCACTCGAGAAACGCCCAAATAAGCGCGGCTCGAGTTCGACTGGCACACCCTGCCCTCGGTCTGAAACTTCTAGCCGCACGGCGTTTTCATTTGCCCCCAGTTTAATTTCAATTTGGCTGCTGCTCGGGCTGTACTTAGCGGCATTCTCGAGTAAATTCTGAATGATTCGCCGTAAATCGGCGGGATTACCAAGCACTGTCGTCTCACCGCTTATTTGCCAAATAAATTGACTTTGCGGCAACCTTGCTGCGCTTGACCGAGCCGCATTCTCGAGATTGACGGCTTGCGGCGTACTCTGAATTTGTTCCGACTCGAGTTTCGCCAGCACCAACAACGAATCGGCAAGGGTCAGTAAATCCTCATTGGCTTCGATACCATTGTGGAGCGTCCGCAAATAGGCTTCGGGCAGTTCACCAAACGCCCCCTCGAGTGCCAAGCGCATATTCATGCCGTTAGCAACCAAAGGCGTGCGAAGGTCGTGGCTAAAGGCATAGACCAAATCTCTGATCACTTCGGCACGGCGCTCGAGTTCAGTGCGGTTGCGCTGCAAACGCTGGCTCAGTTCGGCACGTTCCAAAGCATCACGCAGGGTCGGCAATAAAGACTGCAACGACTCGGTATGATTCTGCGGCTCGAGCAGTGCCAACAGCATTGGCGCGTGACCCGCCCATTCAAAACCAGCAATTAAGGCATGATTGGCATTTAAGCCAAATTCACTCGGGGTCTGAGCCAGAATTGTTTGTGTTGGCGGCGCACCAAGCAAGCGCGAAGGAATCGGGCTACCAATGCTCCACGCGCTTTGGGTAGCTGGAAAAGCTGTTCTCGGTGCAGAAAACTGACTCATCCCAGCACTGGACAGCAGCACCCCTCGAGCTTCAAAAGACGCTGCCAAAACCTCGGCAGCTTTATGCAGGGCAGCCTCGAGCGAAGGTTCTTGACCAATTGCCGCAATTCGTTCACGGTCACGCTCCCGACGCAAACGCGCCTCCTCGAGCCGAGCCTTTTCGAGCCGACTCGAGAATTGGGTTAATTGCACCGTCATAAAACCCACCAAAATAAACGAAGCCGCCAGTAAAACACGGTTCAGCACACTAATCGAATCCACACCACCTTCTGACGAGGCGTTCAGCAGCCCAGCCACAACGTTCATGGCTACTGCCACGACCACCAAAGCAAAGGTAAAACGGCGTTTAAGCACCAAACCAGACAAGGCAATTGGGATATTCAGTAAAATTGCGGCAACCAAGCGTTGCGGCGTTAATAAATCCAAGGTAACAATAGCCACGAACAACAGCACCGAAGTCAAAACCAGCATGGGGACTTTCATCGGGGCTAATTCTAACGGTTAGAAGTGAAAACGGGGTCAGTCAGATGACCGATAGCAGAATAGTTTTCTCGAGCATAATTTTATCTTTGCAAAAACCAGTTTTTATGGCACAATACGAACATGAGCCTCGTAGAAATGAAAACTGCTGCACTGCAATTACCATTTGCCGAACGAGGTGAATTGGCAAAAGCACTGCTTTTAAGTATGGAACAACCCTCAGAAGCCGAACTCGAGCGAGCCTTAGAAGCCGCTCAGTACGCCCATTTGGACGAAGCGACCCGAAATGCAATTCTTAGTGCGCCGATAACCACTTGGGAAGAGATGATGCAAGATACCGACCCTGACGCACCAGAATTTGACATTCCAGAGGATAAGCAATGACTCCACAAGCTGTTTTAGTGGATACCAATGTGATGAGTTACCTGTTCCGAAAAACACCAAAAGCCGAACCGTTCCGCCTTTTGCTTGAGGGTAGACGAAAAATTATTTCTTTTCAAACTCGAGCCGAATTGATGCTTTGGTCAGCGTACTGGTCAAAGTCCAATCAAGCTAAGTTAGAACGCTTTCTTGTCAATCAATTTGGTTATTTACCGCACACTGAAGCTGTAAACGTAGCATGGGTAGCAGCAATGAAGAGCGCTAAAAAGAATGGCTACCCAATTTCTGCGGCGGATGCTTGGATAGCTGCGACTGCTTTAAGCTCTGGGTTATTGCTACTGACGGCTGATAAAAACGATTTTCTGGGCGTGGAAGGTTTGAAACTGTTAAGCGTGTAATTTGGTTTTCCGTACTCTAGCGGGAATTAAGATAAAGTTTTAGATTTTTTTATAAAAAGGAGGGTTTTTTGTCTAAAAGCAAAAATTCTGATATGGTCGAAAATAGAATACAAAACACGGCTTTATCACAACTCAATTGGCAGAACAAACTATCAGGAAAACCCGAATTGGGTATAATCGAATACCCACTCTTTTGTGATGCTCAAATTACAGGAGATTTTGTCAGTGGATTAGAACCATATAGCTTCCTAAATACTGTACCTATTACTGACGGAACTAATGCAGTGGTTGCTCCTTTTGTTTTACGAATTGCAGTCTACTTAGAAGAACACAAACCAAATTTTAGTAAAACTGATGAATCCCTTTACCACGGTGGAACTTTAGTTGATGAAATAGCTGCTCTAACTTCTGTTGCACTTGGGGTTCGCATTCGTGCTGGTGGGGAGACACGGCGGTTTGAGCTAGGAAAAGACCCATATGGTCGACCTAGTGCGTGGCATGATATTCCAAGACCTACTGTGCAGATTAAAAGAAATCGACCAATACTACCTTCGGTTTTGGGAGAACATTCAATGAGTAAATTAGAAGTATTGAATTTAGTACCTAAAATTGACACAAAGCGATACATTAGTTTGATTCGTGCTTGCAGATTATACCAAGATGCACT
>JANNEE010000299.1:0-2120 GCA_031388325.1 Deinococcales bacterium | reverse complement strand
GAGTATTGGCGCTTTGGCTAAAGGCTTCGGTAACAGAAATGGCTTCAAAACGGGTCTCAAATCCGATGGCAACCCCAAATTTAGGACGGGTTTGCCCGGTAAAAGTGGTTGGCGACCAGTCAAAAGTAATATCTAGAGTTTGGTTATCGCGCTGTACCGTAAAAGTGCGCTCGCCATTGGTTTGTAAATGTGCCTTTACTTCTTCAGTCTCTTTGACTGGTTTTCCATTGATTTTAAGTAAAAAGTCTTGGCTGCGAAATCCAGCTTTTTCGGCTTGTGAGGCGGGTTGTACACCCAACTGAATCCGCTCGAGAACCACTTTTTTACCTTGTCCTAGAAAAGCAAAACCAACAATCACTATCGCCAAAATAACATTGGAAAGCGGTCCTGCAAACAGAATCGCAAATTTACCCCAGTAACTCAGTTTAGCAAAGCCGTGGCTGGGCGGGATTGGTGTACCGCCAGCGTCAAATTCGGTCGGGGCTAATCCGTCTATATCCACATATCCACCAATCGGAAACAAAGAAATTCGCCATTCAGTGTTGCGCCATTCGCGCCGCCAGATAATTGGACCCAAACCGATAGAAAAGGCTTTGACTGCTACGCCTTGGGCGCGAGCGGCAGCATAATGCGCCAGTTCATGCACAAATACTGCGATATTAACAATAATCAACCAAACAAGAATGCCCACGGGGTTATTTTACCCAAACCAAGTGAACCAAGAATGAATCCCAAGCCTGTATTAACGAACCGCAAAACCTTGTTTCCAAGCAAGGTCTAGGCTTTGTTCCTGCCAGAGTTTGGTCAATTGTCCAAACGAAATTTTGTTTTCTAAAGCGGCATCAAAGAGCTTACGGTAGACCGCATCGGCGCTAGGCAACCACGGCGACCAATCAAAATTTTCTGGAATGGCATTTGAAGCACTGCGGTAGACCTCGGTAGGGTTTTCATTAAAGACTTGGGTGGGTTGTCCGCCTAGCTCGGGCAAGTCAAAACCCGCAGTCATGGCAGGTAATCTTGCCTCGGTGTTCCAAAAATGGCTAATCGCATCCGAAGAAGTGGCTGTGAATATGGCAAAAGCCGTGGCAGCATTTGGAAACCGCGTGGCTTTTGGAATCACCAAACTCGAGCCGCCCAAATTACCACTGCTGGCACGCCCCGCATTGGGTAAAGCCATTAAGCGGTAGACTGCCCCTTTTGCCACAGCTGGCTCGAGATTGCGGCTAAACGCCCCCAATGCCCAAGCTGGCACGATAGCACTAGCAAGCCGTCCGCTGCGAAGTGCATTCCAATGTTCGACGCTGTACTCGGGTATGGTGGTAACGGTATTTTGGCGAATTAAGGTTCCCCAATAGGACATCACTTGGCGGGTCAGTGGCGTATCTAGGGTTTGGGTAAAACCACTTGGTTCATTTGTCCAGAGCTTACCGCCTTGCGCCCAAACCAGAGCCGCAAAAAATAAACTCGAGCGGTCAAAATTGATTAACTTAACTTGGTTGTTACTCTTTTGGGCTAAAGCGCTGCCAAGTCTGGCAAAATCTGCCCAAGTGCGTGGCGGCACGAGATTGTAACGACTTAGAATATCTTGGCGGTAAACCATGGCTAACGCGCCAATGTCTTGGGGCAGCCCGTAAACTTTTCCTATGCTCGAGACTTGCGAAGTTGCCCACGGTGCAAATACACCTTTGATGTTGGGCAATGCCAGTAAATCACCAGTACGCTGTAACCAAGGCATAAAAGCATACTCAACCCTTGCAACGTCGGGCAGTCCCTCACCAGAATTTAAGGCAGCTTGTAAGTTCTTATAGAGTTCTGTGCCGCTACTAAAAGTTCGGGTTTGAATTTTTAAGTTATACCTATTCTGAAATAACCGAGCTATTTCCTCGAGACCAGGGGTCACACTCCAAATGGTCAATTCGGCATTTTCTTCGGGCAGTGGAGAATCTGGCTCGAAGTGGCGTTGTAAAGCCAATCCCAAACTGGCAAGGCATAAAGTGGTCAATAGAGATAACCGAATAAGCACGGACTTCATCGTGATTAGTTTAACTCAAAACCCAGTATCATAAGACATGAATATCCTAGATGCTCGAGCCGCCTTAGACAATGGTCAAACCAGCAGT
>JANNEE010000288.1:0-4984 GCA_031388325.1 Deinococcales bacterium | reverse complement strand
GGTGGGCTTAAAAATTGAAGCGCTTGGCAACCTAACATCTGACCCACAAGACCGCCCAACTTTGCGCTTATCGGTCTTTGATGCAAGCGGTTTACTGGTTGGTGATGGCGTAGTGGATTGGCAATCTGACCCACTGCCCGCCATTGCCGACGCTGCCCCAAACATCGCAGGATACCAAGTGCAGTTTAGGAACGGCACAGCCCAAATTCCACTCTCGAGCATTGGAGAACGCAGTGTGGTCACAGCCGAAGCCAGACTTGGCAAACTGACTGTAAAAATCGAATTTCCAGTTGTCTCGAGCCAGCGCCCTTGGGTGGTGGTTGGCAGTGCTAACCTAAGCGCCGAAATCACCGACCCATTTAGTTTAGGCGCGGGCTTACAAGGCTTTGCTCGAGGTAGTGTTGGTGATGGTTTCTTACTGACCATCAGCATAAATCTACGCACCCAATTCACCCCTGTGTTTGAAATTGGTGGCAATCTCGAGCCAGTTGCCAATCCGTTTGAACGTTTCCCACTTTTGGGCGATGCTGCCCAGCGCGGACAAGACGTTAACTCGAGCGACCCGTTTTATCTTCGTTTAGAGCGCGGCGCGAGTTATGCGATGTACGGAGCGTTTCAAGCTGGACTTATCGGGCGTTTAAGTGCTTTCAATAGCCGTCAGCAGGGGATTCAATTGCTCTGGCGTGACCCGATTTTGAATTTTACCGCCTTTGGTAGTTACCAACCTCGAGCCAGTTTAAGTAACCTAAGCGCCAGTCAACCTTTTGGCTTTCGTGGTGACGGCACAAGCCTGTATCAACTCGGGCAAGCGCTGCAAACTGGCTCAGAACGCATCCGAATTATGACGCGGGACAGAGAAAATCTGGGCTTGGTCATTTCAACCAAAGAATTGCAACGGCTCGTGGATTACAGCATAGACCCGCAAAGTGGCATTGTTTTTTTAAGTAAAGCCCTGACCAGCACCGACGAAAATAATAACCCCCAATTTTTAGTGATTGACTACGCTCCAGCCTTTGGGACTGCCCCACTCGAGTACCGCTTTGGTACACAAGCCCAAGTAATCCTTCAAGCATGGCGGATAAGTGCTACAGCCGTGGTCTTTGACCCCAGCAAAAATCCGTTGTACGCCCTAGGTTTAAGTTACTCGAGCGATAACCTGCGTTTAGAATCCGAATTGGCATACTCGAGTGACTGGGCGTTAAGCCTTGGTGGACGTTACAAAACCCCAATCCTCGAGGCAATTCTCGAGTACCAAGCCCTTGGCATTGGCTATCAAGCAATCAATCCAAGTCAAGCTGCAAGCAGTTTCCGCGCCTCTGCCACCATCACCCCAAACGATGCCTTACGATTACAAACCAGTTTCACTAGCGCCCATAGTTTTACTACCCTAAACACCCGCAGTGAAATCAGTGCCAGTGCCACTCAGCGACTCGGTATTTTCAGTGCCTCACTTGGACTGAATTGGCGTTTTCTCTCGAGCCTTGGCACTCAAAGCAACTTTGGCTATTTATTAACTGGTTTAGCTGTCAATATCGGACGCACTAAAATTGCCCTAGAAGCCCGAACACCGTTATCTGACAACGCTCCATTTCAAATCGTCGGCAGTTTAGAATATGCCCTGACCGATAATCTTAAACTCGAGATACGCGACACCTACAGCTTTGACGGCAGCAATGAAGGCGCAATTTTACTGCGTGGCATATTCGGCACAACCAATGTCAGCGCTGCTTACGACCTTCCAAGCCTAAGCGGAGAGGCTGGACGCGCCCGATTGGGGATAGAGACCACCATCCCACTGACTCGAGACCTAAGCGCCAATGTCGGTGCAGAAATAAGCGCCCCAATTGGTGCAGATGCCACGGTCAGCCTCAGCACCAGCCTACGCCGCGAAGCTGAAGATTTTAACGCTAGTGTTTTGGCGCAATACGCTTTCTCGAGCATCGGCTTAAAACAAGTTTACCGCGTTGGGATTGTGATTCAGCCAAAAAACAGCCAACTGGTTTTTTCGCCAAACTTAGAGCTGATAACCAGTCCAAGCGGCAACGGACTGCGCTTTAGTGCGGCGGGTGCGTACCGTGCTGCAAATTTAAGCATCCTGACCCAACACCAAATCCGTTATGGCATCTACGCCCCCAACAACGACGAACTGAGCGGCGAAATCCAAAGCACCTATAACCCTAACGCCAGTTTCACGATACGTGGCGGGGTCGGTTACAAATACGCCAATGACATCTTTACGGGGCAACTGAACCTCGCCACACGCTACTGGCTACGTGATAACCTCGGTATTGGCGCACAAGCCATTTGGCAATGGCAACCCAATATTTCAAGTCGTCTTGCCCTCGGACTCGAGAGTACACTGCTGTTTGGTAACGGCATCGGGATTACTGGCGGATTTAACTTTATTGGCTTTGACTCGAGCCTTGGTAATTTTAGTGTCAAACCCGGATTTTATATTCGGCTCGAGTTTTTGTTTAGCGAACAGACCTTTGGGTTGCGGTAGGGGAAGAATTCGATTTGTAACGTCCTACAGGGCGAGGCATGCGACTCTGCCCGTCAGGTGCGTGTTTAGAGTCAAGACAGCCCCGTCCCTACGGTTTTTTGTTAATATTTCGTTCCTCCCTCGAGACTTTCACCATACGGAATCCAAATGTTTTTGACTTGGGTGGCTTCACGCAGCGCTGTTTTTGGTTCGAGATTGCCGACATCTAAGCCCTCGAGATTCCATGTGCGTTTTAAGTTGCCAGCACTGGCTTTCTCAAAAGTTTCACCATGACTCGCAAACCAAATGGCATCCACATCCAAATGTTCGGCTAAGGTCTTACCAAGGCTGCTCGGGTCTCCCGTGACGATATTGACCACACCGCTCGGAATATCTGAAGTCTCGAGAAGACTGTAAAAATCGGTAGCCACCAAAGGATTTTCTTCGCTTGGCAAAAGTACCACCGTGTTACCCAAGGCAACCGCAGGGGCTAGAAGGGTAATCATCCCCAAGAGTGGCTGTTCAGGTGGGCAGATTAAACCAATCACACCAATCGCTTCATTCATTGCCAGCGCCACACCACGCATTGGGATACTATGGACAGCCCCATCAAATTTATCTGCCCAAGCCGCAAAAGTAAACAAGGTTTCGATACTGCGTTCAACCTCGAGTTTGGCGGATTTTGGATTGCCAGACTGGGATGACAAGCGGTTTGCAAATTCGGTTTCTCGAGAACTCAGATTCTCGGCTAAGTAATAGAGAATCTGCGCCCGATTGTGTGCCGTGGCTTTCGCCCAGTTTGAGGCTGCCTGAGCCGCTTCAACTGCGTTACGGATGTCTTTGCGGTTTCCGTCGCCAACCTCGCCGAGAAGCACACCAGAAGCAGAATACACAGGTCTCGAGTAACCAGAATCTGGTCGGGTTTGTTTACCACCAATAAATAATTTCGGGGTTCGGTCTATCGGAGGCAATGTTGTATGGGCATTTGTAGGGTCGGGCAAGGCATGCTCTCTTGACCCGAAAGATGCACCTGACGGGCTGGGTCGCCTTGCCCCTACGGTTTTTGCCTTTGCCTTTTGCCCTTCGCCTTTTGCCTTCAAATACTCATACATCCCTTCGCGTCCGCCTTCGCGCCCAAAACCAGATTCTTTGACCCCTCCAAAACCCGCCGCCGCATCCATTTGATTGGTGCAGTTGACCCAAACAATGCCCGCTTTGATGCGCGGTGCAACCTCGAGCGCTAGATTGATATTTTCTGTCCAGACACTCGAGGCAAGACCGTAGACGGTGTTATTGGCAAGTCCAATGGCTTCTTCGATGGTGCGAAATGGCATCATCACCACCACAGGACCAAAAATCTCGAGTTGGGCTACGGTACTGCTTGGCGATACCGCACTAAAAACACTAGGCGGGTAGAAATAACCCGTTGTGGGACATGTCCAACTTGGTTGCCAGAGGCTCGAGCCTTCAGACACGCCTTGTTGCACCAGACTGCTGACCCGCTCGAATTGCTCCAAGCTGCACAATGCACCCATGTCTATGTTTTTTTCTAAGGGATTACCGATTCTAAGGGTTTCCATTCGCGCCCTTAACTTGGTCAGCAGCAAATCATGAATACTCTCATGCACCAAAATTCTCGAGCCAGCACAGCAAACCTCGCCTTGATTAAACCAAATCGCATCCACCACACCTTCGACCACGCTATCTAAATCGGCATCATCAAACACTACAAACGGCGATTTTCCACCCAACTCGAGCGAGAGCTTTTTGCCTGTGCCAGCCGTGGCTTTACGGATTTGTTTACCAACTTCGGTACTGCCAGTAAAGGCGATTTTATCCACAAGGGGGTGATTGACCAGTGCCTTACCTGTTTCACCATCACCCGTGACAATGTTCAGCACACCTGCCGGAAGCCCAGCCTCAAGTGCAATCTCGGCAAACAATAAGGCAGTCAGTGGCGTAAATTCGGCTGGTTTTAAGACCACGGTACAACCTGCTGATAACGCAGGGGCGACTTTCCATGCCAGCATTAACAACGGAAAATTCCACGGAATAATCTGTCCAACCACACCAGCCGCCTCATACCCAGAAAATTCTGTCCCCAGCAGTTGCGCCCAACCTGCATGATGATAAAAATGCCTTGCCACCAGTGGCACATCAATATCTCTGGTCTCGCGGATTGGCTTACCAGTGTCTAAGGTCTCGAGAACCGCCAATAAGCGGCTGTGTTTTTGCACCAATCGCGCCAAGGCGTACAAGTACCGCGCTCTGGCATGACCAGACAGGGCTTTCCACGCGGGTAGGGCTTTACGGGCAGCTTTGACGGCAGCGTCCACATCTTCGTTTCCGCCAGAGGCAAACTGCGCCAGCACAGACTTATTGGCAGGGTTGATGGTCTCGAGGGTGATGCCAGATTTGGCTTTGACCCATTTGTTATTGATGAACAGCTTGAATAATTTTTTATGCGACTCGAGCCACGCTAAGGCTTCGGCGGCAGATTCG
>JANNEE010000231.1:0-3042 GCA_031388325.1 Deinococcales bacterium | reverse complement strand
GCCTACGTGTTTGCTGATGGGGTTTACAAAGCCACGGGTATTCCCTTTAACGATGCTTATCGTTACGCCGATGGGGTCTTGACCGTGCCACTCTTATTGGTCGAAGCCGTGGCTGTTTTGGCATTAGCCAGCAGCGTTGCCTCGGGCATGATTTGGCGTTTGGTGGTGGCTGCCCTCGCCATGATTGCATTGGGTTATCCGGGCGAAATCTCGAGTGACACTGGCACACGTTTACTCTGGGGTACACTCAGCACCATTCCATTTTTGTACATTATCTACACCTTGTTTGTCGAGCTTGGCAAGTCTTTAGCAACCCAACCACCTCGAGTTCAGTTACTGATGGGCAACTTGCGTCTATTGCTGTTTGGGTCGTGGGGTTTTTACCCAATTGCTTATTTATTTCCTTTGATTTTTGGTAGCTTATCTTCTAGTGGAATTGTGGCGCTGCAAGTGGGCTATAGCCTCGCCGACATTATTGCCAAAGCGGGTTTTGGTACACTGATTTACTTTATTGCCCTTGAGAAAACCAAAGTAGACAACGAGAATAAGGCAAAAGTAGGCAATCTTGCAACGGCAGGAGACTAATCATGAGCCGTGTTGCTACGCGTCAATTTGTGGTTCAGCATCAAAGTCCAATTGGTTTGGTACTAGGCGCTTTGGTGTTTTTAACAATAGCTTTTGATTACTTTGTTGGCTTTGGTGGAGTCAACTTAATTGGCTTGCGCTTGGTGTACTTTGTTTTAATGTCATCATTGGTTGGGTACGTTTACATTGTTAGTACCCAAGAAAAGTAGCGCCAAGAAAAAGCCGATGCAAGAGGTATGTCCTGCATCGGCTTTATTATTTTTACTTGATAAACCCTTTGCTTTTTAAGTACGCCTTGGCGACCTCGAGCGGGGGCTTGCCATCTACATCTATTTGACGGTTCAGGTTTTGCAGCACAGGCAAGGTTAAGCCCTTAAAGACTGGGTTTAAGAGTCCAGCAATCTCTGGGTATTGCTTCAAAAGAGCGCCACGAATGGTCGGGGCGGGTTGATAGACAGGTTGTGCGCCTTTGGGGTCGGTCATGGCGATTAAACCCAAAGCATCGAGTGTGCCATCTGTACCGTATGCCATAGCAGCATTCGCGCCTCCTGTGCCTTGAGCAACGGCTTGTTGGGTTTGGGCTGGGGTGGCATTGGCGAGCGTGATTTTTTGCTCGGGTTTGAGCTTAAAACCGTAAACCTTTTCAAAACTGGGCAGGGCATCGTCACGTTCAAAGAATTCTTGGCTGGCGACCAGTTTAACCGCCCCTCCGCCATTGACGTATTTCGAGAAATCAATCAGTGATTTGATTTTTTCTTTAGTCGCCAGCCCACTCGGAATCGCAATCGCAAAGGTATTATTGGCTGGGGCGCGTTCTAGCCAGACGATGTTGTTGAGGCGTTGGTCAAAGATTTTAACCGCGGCATACGAACGGCTGGCATTCTGGGCGGTATCAGCGGCGATTTTTTGTCCCTTAAAAAAATTACCAATTGCACTTCCAGTGTATTCTGGGTAGACATCAATCGCGTTCTCGAGAAGGGCTTTACGGGTCACAAAGGTATTGCCCGTGGGGATTTGGCGTTTAATTTGAAAACCAGAATTCTCGAGGACAAGGCTAATCATTTGCCCCAGAACTTGTCCTTCGCTGTCGAGTTTACTGCCGACTGTAACCTGTCCTTTTTGGGCTAAGGCAAGGCTGACCAATGCCAGTGCCATCAGTGCGCCGAAGGCTTGTAACCGTTGTTTTTTCATGATTTTCGCTCCTTAAAATAAGTACGCATTAGCCTACTTGAAAGGTTCAATCGGTTTGTGTTCTGCAAGTGACAAAAGGCGAAAGTATAAATGTTTTCCTCTTTCCTCTCAGAAGTTTAGCTCGAGGTACAGCAAAGCGTTGTAGACTCGAGCGGTGATTGTTATGGGCATAGACCCCGGATTAGCCAACCTTGGAATTGGGATTGTGCGCGAGGACGGTAAAACGCCAGTCTATTTGTACAGCGAGCTTGTACGCACCTCGAGCAGCGCAACTGCACCGAACCGCTTGGCATTTATTTACCAGGCAGTGAAAATGCAGCTTGAATTACACCAACCCGAAGCCCTAGCGCTTGAGGGACAGTTTTTTCAAGCTCAGCACGCCATGACTGCTTTTAAGGTCGGTGAAGCCGTGGGGGTGGTGCTACTGGCTTGTGCCGAACTGGGTGTACCAGTCTTTGAATACAGCCCCAAAGCCGTTAAACTGGCGCTGGTCGGTACGGGGAACGCCAGCAAAGAGCAAATTATTTTTATGGTTCGTGCGACTTTACAACTGCGTGAAAACCCTAACTCGAGTCACAGCGCCGATGCTTTGGCATTGGCTTTAACCCATCTGGCTTCGCGCCGCGTCAAACAATTTGCTGGAGTCTCGAGGATGGTTTAATTTTTGATTCATCTTGTCCCTACATTTGTAGCCTTGTGTGGGTGCTACAATCCGCTTTAGATGCCAAATCATTCTCTCAAACTCTAGGTGGTAAATATGACAACCATGCCAGTTAATAATGCTGCCCCAAAAGCCTCGAACCGAGGTCTTTGGCTCGTCTCCCCAGCCTACGACCTAACCCTGATTATTTTCTCGAGTGTCCTGCTGGTGCTGCCTCATATTGGTTCTTTGCTGGCAGGGCAGTACAAATTTGATGGGGCATTCACGCCAAATGTGGTGATTGATTTGGTCGTGACCGCTTTAATTGGTGGTCCACATCTATTTGCCACCTATACCATGACTTTTATGGAACCGCGTTTTACCCAGCGTTACAAAAAATACACTTGGGGGGCGCTTTTAATGCCCGTCTTTGTGATTACTTTGGCACTGTGGAATCTAACGCTTTTGGTTAGTTTATTTTTCTTTTGGGCAAGCGCTCATATCATCCATCAAGCGGCTTATATTGCCGATTCATACCGTTTCAAAGACCCGCGTTTTGAAATTTTTAAGCACCTGAAACGCGCTCAGGTCATCTCGAGAATTATAGATTACGGGCTTTTAATGAC
>JANNEE010000209.1:0-18093 GCA_031388325.1 Deinococcales bacterium | reverse complement strand
ATACACTTGAGGAAGCACCATTAAAGTTTGCAGCGATGATGTCGAGTTTGGCATCGCCGTTCACATCACCCACAACTACAGAAATAGGATATGTACCCGTGGGGTAATCGGTTTTTGTTTGGAATGTTCCATTTCCATTGCTGAGCAACACACTCGAGGAATTACCACCAGCATTTGCGGTGATGATGTCGAGTTTGGCATCGCCATTCACATCACCCACAACCACAGAAAAAGGACTGACATCCGTAGGGTAATCGGTTTTTGCTGCAAATTCAGCCCCTCGAGCCGCCACATTCGCACGGTATTGCCAAGTTCGCGTCCCCGCTTCGCACGCCCCACCACCAGTGCTATTGGTTAATCCCAGAGTTTGGGCTGTGACCAATTCACCAGCCATAAAATCTATGGTCGGGTCAAAACCAAGCGTACTCGAGCCAGCCCCACTGTACACACCAGCCTTTGTCCCCGTGAAACTACCGCGCACCACCAAACTCGAGCCAGTCGCAGCGCTCATGGTCTGGTCGGTTGTCAGACTAACATTCGCATCTCGAGCCACCGAATTAAGGTTGGCACTCGGTAAAAAGCTAACGAAGTTAAAGGTATTCACCAAATAATCCAACGGTGTACTGGCAGAACCAGCCGTGCGAAGCACACAACGGCGTGTGGTGGCAGAAGGAACACTCGAGCCGCCAAGCACAAATAATTCACTCGCAGAAAAATTGGTCTTACGGATTGTCGCCCCACTTAAAGTCCCTTGTTCTTGCAAGCTTTCGGATACTCGAGTTGCCACGGGTGTATCAAAAATAATAAAAGTCATGCTGAACCTGTAGCCTGTTGTGGCACTGCTCGAGTTGCTGACTGGAATTTGAATCGCTATGTTGACCACACCAGCATTACTTATATTTGCCAGTAAAGTTCTCGAGGTTGCACTGCTTCTAGCCACATAACCATAGGGCAGTAAGTAATCACCATTGGCTTGGTTTAATTCACCAGCAGTATTGGCGGCTGATTCCAAAGGCGTAATTTCGCTTTCAGTGAACAACTGCAAATCCGAGACATTATTATTGACTGTAAAAGGACTTAGGCTATTTGGTGTGTTGCTTGGTTTGACTCCTCGAGCAAAAGCAATACCTGTTGGGTCGTTTGGTGGATATATACTCGAGCCAGCAAAGTTATAAATATTCCTTAAGGCTGTGCCACCGATGTTGCCAGTTTTTTGATAGGCAATCAGGGTTAAATCGGTTAAGTTGGTACTGGGCAATAAGTTGTTGATATTGAACTGGGCATTGATGTACTGCACCGAACCACCACTTAGGACACTTAAACTCGAAGGAGCATTAAAACTGATACTGCTCGAGGTTTGCACCGCTTGGGTTTGCAGACCAGTCCTCACCACAGCCGTGGCTTTATTGGTCTGCGAATCAAAAGTTAGCTCGAGTTTTCCAATGGCTTTAGGTGTACTGCTTGGACTCGGGCTTTGTTGACATGCCATCAAGATAGCTGCCAGCAGTGGTAAGATCAAGAAGCGTTTCATTGTTCACCTTCCATAAAATCCATGTTATTGAGAAAATCAAACTCGAACGGGTCGGTTATGCCACTTGTACCGATGGGTAAACTAATTCCAGTCAACAGCACATAAGATTCGTGTGGCTCGAGGATTGGCGGGGTGTAACTTTGTTTTGAGTTCATCATCACTCCTTAATCTAGGAGCAGCATAAAAAGCGGCGCGTATATTGGCGTTATATTGCCGTTATATGGTTTGTATCTTGGCTATTCTCTTCGTGATACGCTAAGGTTCATGGTTTACCAATGGTGAAAAATCCACAATTGTGCTTATTTGGTTCGCCACGAATTGGTGAGCGACCTTTGCCATTGTCTAAATTAACCGCCTTGGCAGCCTATTTGATTGTGCAAAATAAGTGGGTGGCTCGAGATGAGTTGTTGAATTTGTTTTACCCTGATTCTTCTGAAGCTGATGCCCGTAACAGCTTACGGCAGTTGGTGTTGCGCTTAAAATCCGACTGGCAAGACTTAGAAATCGAAAATAAAACTTCTCGAATGCGTTTAATCGTGGATTGCGATGTCGAAGAATTCAAAACTGCCCTCGAGTCAAAAAAATTTAGCCAAGCATCAGCTTTTTCAAACGCCCTGCTCGAGGGCTTGTACTTAGCCGATGCACCAGAATTTATGGAATGGCTCGAACTTGAGCGCAAATCTTTGCAGACAGCTTGGCTCAAAAACGCCTTGCAATACGCCCGCTATGCCGACCTCTTTGAGGCAGATAAAATCCTTAAACAGATTCTGCAAAAAGATGCTTTGTGTGAAGAGGCAGTCCAGATTTTCCTTGAACGCGGTGAACCAAACCAAGCCAAACTGGTTTTTCAGACCTTTGCCAAAGCCATTGGCGAATTGGGGTTGCAACCACATCCAAAAACACTGGCTTTATTTGATCAATTAACCGATTTTTCACAAGTCGTCACGGTTCATAATTTGCCGTTCTCGAGTACCCCATTTGTTGGACGCGAGCAGCAACTGCGCCAATTGCACGAAATTATTGAACATCCGATGTCGCGCTTGATTACGGTGGTGGGTTTGGGCGGTATGGGTAAAACCCGTTTGGCACTGCAAGCCGCTCATGCTTGGCTCGAGGCTGGGTTTGATGGGGTTTACTTGGTCACATTAGCCGATATTGAAGATATTTCCGGATTACCAAGTGCGATTGCAACAGCCATGAATATGCCAGTTCATACCGAAGTTAAAATTGAACTTCTGGCTTTGCTGCAAAGAAAAAAAGTGTTATTGCTACTCGACAATTTTGAGCATCTACAACTCGAATCGCCGCGTGGTTTTTTACATGATTTACTCGAGCAGTGCGCTCACTTAAAAATTTTAGTCACTTCTCGAGTACCGCTTCAGGTCTACGGCGAATGGTTGTTTGACTTGCAGGGTTTTGAAGCGACAGATTCGGCTGCCACCCAATTATTTTGGCAAACCGCCCAGCGTCATAATCCAAAACTCGAGCTAAATGACCAAAGCAGCGCTAGGCTCATTGTGCAACGCCTTGGCGGAATGCCTTTAGCCATTGAATTAGCGGCGTATTGGACACGGTTACTATCGCCTAAAGAAGTGCTTCACGAACTCGAAATGGGCTTAAAACTCGAGACAACCAGCGCGGCTGTACCAGAACGCCAACGGGCTATCGAAATTATGCTTGAACAAAGTTATAACCGCTTAACAACCCCAGAAAAAATGGCGCTGCACGGCATGTGTATTTTTCGTGGGGGGGCTACTTTAGAAGCGGCTCGAGTGGTGACAAACAGCCGTATTCAAGACTTGCAGCATTTAGTCGAAGCAGGTTTATTGCAAAAAAACAGTCTAGGGCGTTTTAATCTTCACGAATTATTGCGTCAGTATGTGCTGACTCGAGTTGCCCAAACGGAATTAAGACCATTTCAAGAACGTCACGAAGATTTTTTCTTAAATTTAATTTTTATCTTTGTTGATCAAGCAGAAAAGAACCACAGGACTTTATGGTCTGCTTTGACTTTAGAGTTTTCTAATATCGAACAGATTCTTGGTTTTTTTACGCGCTCTGATTTGCAGCATAAATTTACGCGAATAGCCGATATTTACATGGTTTTTCTGCGTATCCGAGGTTTGTTCTGGACGGCTCTGGACTTGATTCGACACAACCTTAAAAATCTAGATTTGCCATCTGAGGTTATTCAGCAAAATCAAGTGATGTTAGGTTGTGTTTTGCAACGAACTTTTCAACTCGAAGCCTCGGCAACCTGTTTTGAACAAACCTTACCGCACTTAACACCCACCAGTGCCACATGGGGTTATGCGTGGCTGGCATACAGCGAAACACTGCTGCGGCTTGGACGGATACAGGAAGCATTGACCGCCAGTCAGACCGCAATTACTGCCTTTGAGGGTACCGACTTATACTTTTATTTGATTCGGGCTAAAATCCTACTGGCATATGCTTTTTTATACTCAGAACAACCAGAAAACGCAAAAATACATGCCCTCGAGACCATTCAAATTGCCAATCGTTTCGAGGTTAGTTATTTTTATGGCGACTGGTACTGGGAAGTCGGTAAAATTTTTATTGCCCTCCAGGAACCAGACACCCTTAAATATGTTCAAGGTACATTTGAATTTTACCAAGGCATCAACGACACCTACAGTCTGCAATTTATCGCCAGAGAAGCCAAAAATCTATACCTTGCCAATGGGCAAATGCAGAATCATGATTGGGTCGAGGATTTTCTGGCACGGATTTAACGGTCTCGAGTCGGCAAAACTAGATTTTGGCTCGAGCGTGGGCTAATACGCCAAAGCTAAGCAGGGTTGTAAGCCCAATTAAGCCTAAAAACACACTGATGGTTAAGGCATCTGGCGCAATAATGGATTGTCCGCGCCCAGCTTGCCAAGTAAGCAAGTATATCAGTCCTGAGTAGCCAAGTGCAGCGATGGTCAGCAGTACCATGCTGTGCCTGTCGGTCAGCCAGCGTTGACGGCGACCCAGTAACCAGAATGCAAGAAGTGGTAGAAGTTGCAAGGCATGTAAGCCTACAAAATGTGCAATCCGTAAATCGCCATGGGTGGTACTCCAACCCAAAAGCGGCAGTCCAGCCCCTGCATCTGGCATAAGGCTCGAGCTTCCAACCGTGTGAGCGCCAATCATAATCATGGTTTGCCCAGAGGCTAAAGCCTTTTCTTGAATCGGGTTGGGCGAGGTCATTAAAAAACCTTGCAGCAATCCAAATAATGTGACCACAAAACTCAGTCGGATACTCCATGCCAACACAGGATTGGTGCGGATGCCGCGCCATGCCATAACCATCAAAATTAAGTACCCAAGCAGCATCAGGCTATTTGCAATTGCCATTGTTCCCCACAGTGCTGAATCTAGTGGTGTAGTGGTATTAAAGTGCAGAGGTTGGATTCGTATAGCTTGAATAATAATCAAAATCATTTGCAGAATAAAAACACTGCCAACAACGCCACCGCCAAATCCAGCAATTTTCTTAAAGCGGTTCTCGAGCAGACTTAATGCCCAGATTAAAGAAGCAGCATAGAACATTAAGGATGTCGAGAACTTAAAGGTTTTTGCCCAAGCGGGTGTACCAACAAGCTCGGTGACTCGAGGGTCTATAAATAACCCTAAAATGCTTAGAATAAATGTGGTCGCACAGAACACAAGTAATGCGGTGAGTGGTTTATTGATTTGCCAAGCCTGCGCCAACAAACTTGGCTTTGGTGATGCGATAACCATGATAGACTCCATAGAAAAATGTTTGACCTAGCACCCGAGAAAAAACGGTGCTGGATGTCTTTACTTGTAAAGACTGGATAAGTTTACGAATCTCGTGGGCTTCCGTCGTCGTACTTAGGGACGAAAGTAATTACACTTGAAACTCGGGTTAAGAAAAACTGTAGGGTGGGCTTTGCCCACGTCGTGTAAGAGAAAGCGGTAGGCAAAGCCTACCCTACACGTTGTGCTTGGATTTGATTGACACCTGGTTTGAGTTGCTTGAACCAATCAACGGTTTCTGTCAGGGCGGTCTCGAGCGGCGTATGAATATCGCCGAATTTGGCAACAAATTTATCGTGATTAACAATATAAGGCTGCTCAAACTGGTACATCATTTCACTTACTTCACGCAATGGGGCAACAAATAACCCAAGGGCAGACATCAAGAATTTAGGCATAACTTGGACTTTAAGTGGTTGCCCAATGATACTGGCTAACTGCTCGAGGATGGCGCGTCTCGAGATGGCTGGGGCGTTTGGAACGTGCCACGCTTGCCCGTAAGCCTCATCAGTTGTACCAATCATGGCAAGCGCCATGCCAAAGTCTTTAATGTAGGTCATGCTGTGTGGAATATCTAAATTACCGAGCATCTGGGCGGCTTTTCCTTGCAGCATTGGCGGAATCACTCGAGTCCCAAATTGACTTTGTTCGGCAGCATATTCGCCAAAAAAGTCCGCACCACGTACCAGTGCGACTTGTACCAGACCTTTTTTGTGCGCTGTGAGCATTTGTGTAGCCGAGGCAATTCGGGCTTTGCCTTTGCCTGTGCTGCTCTGCATCGGGTTTGTCTCGAGGATATTTGTACCATTCTGGTCGTACATATACAAATTATCGCCAATCACTAATTTGGCATTTTGGGCGGCGGCACTCTCGAGAATGTTACCCCACAGAATCGGCAGTTGGGTCGTCCAGAGTTTGGTGCTGTACTCAGGGGCGGTGCAGTTATAAACAATACTTGCGCCTCGAGCCGCAGCTTTGGCTGACTCGAGACTATAGGCATCGCACTTAATAACTTTGACTTGGTTGGGAATGTTGGGCATTACGCCACTGCGATTGACCATTTGCACTTGTTCACCTCGAGTCAGTAAAGCATTCATGGTGGCGCGTCCGAGTGGTCCTGTTCCAAAAATAATGTGTTTCATATTGAACTCCTTTTGATATATCTAAACGATGCTTAAATTCTGAACAGTGTTAAGATATGCTAAAATCTAAACAATGTCAAGTTCCCTACTCGAGCATCCCAAAAAAACCGAGCGCTATCACCACGGCGACCTTAAAAACACGCTGCTCGAGGCAGCCCGAGAACTGGCGAACGAAATCGGGGTGGACAACTTCACACTGCGCGAAGTTGCCCGCCGTGCCAATGTCTCGCCCGCCGCGCCGTATCATCATTTTTTAGACAAACAAGATTTAATTCGCACACTCGCTATTGAAGCCTTTACTAAACTGACCACAGCATTAAACAACGCCAAGCAAAAAAAGCACACGCCACTGCAACAACTCGAGCATATCGGCATGGCTTACGTGAATTTTGCTTACACCCACCAAGCCGAATTTAGATTCATGTTCCGCCGTGAACTCTGCGCTGCCATTGGGCAACCCGACCCGCTCGAAGTGGCTGGAATAGATGCCCAAAGTGTCCTGTACAACGCTATACTCGAGGCACAAGCCGCCAAACAAATCAGCCAAGATAACCCACAAGAGATTGCCCTAACCCTTTGGAGCGTGGTTCACGGATTAAGTACAATCATTAATGAAAGTCCAATCAGTAAAACCACGACTGCCACCAGCGCCAAGCAAATGGCACAACATGTGGTTCAGGCAAGTATTCAAGGCATTTTGAACAAGGAATAAAATATGGACATTGCCGCCCAGCCGTAGGTTTCATCAAAACGCATTAGCCCAAGACCAGAAAGTCCCTCGAGATTGCGCCGTGGGGGGCTGCCCTTCATGTTTTATCGAGATTTTTTTTATAGCCGCACGAAGCCCGAATCACCAATTCTGAACCACACTTGATATTGTCCTCAATCACATTTTCGCCGCGTATTAACTTTTGCAGCATCGCAATTGATTTTTGCCCATGCTCGAGTGCCGAAAGCCGTATGGTGGTCAGGGCTGGACTGAGGTATGCCGCCGTCGGGATGTCATCGTAACCAACCACCGCCATATCTTCGGGAATGCGTAAACCTGCTTGCTGAATGGCTGCCATCACCCCCACCGCTACGGTATCGTTACCAACAAAAACCGCCGTGGGTTTATGACGGGCTTTTAAGATTTGCTGCATGGCGACAAAACCACTTTCGGCGCTGTAATTACCACGCACCACCAGTTTTTGATCGTACTCCAAACCGGCTTCCTCGAGTGCCAAACGGTAGCCCTTGTGTCGGTCTTGGGTGGCAAAGTAAATTTCGGGCGAAAAGGTTATATGGGCAATACGCCGATGACCAAGCCCAATCAGGTGCTGGGTGGCAAGTTTAGCTGAGCCTACACCATCGCTGGTGACACGATGCACCCGCCCTGAACTCTCGGTCCAATCTGGAAAGCCCATCAAGACCAACGGATAATTGCGGCGAATCAATTCTGGCAGTTGGGCATCGTCGGAACGGCTGTTAATGATGATTAAACCATCTATATGATGACCTTTAATCAGGTGCGAGTAAGCATCTGGCTTAGAGACATCTTTAACCGTCTCGAGCAGTACACGATAGCCAGCTTCTTGACTGTACATGCTCAGCGCATAGAGGATTTGTGGGATAAAAGCATCCACTTGTAAATGCTCGGCTTGAGAAACCACCAGCCCGATGGTTTGGGTTTGTCCACTGACCAACATTCTGGCGGCAGCATTGGGAACATAGCCCAGTTCTTCAGCAACCGCCAGCACTCTGGCTCGAGTGGTTGGCGAGATGTTCATGCCCACCACACCATTTAAGACAAAAGAAACCGTGGTGCGCGAGACCCCAGCCCGAGCCGCGACTTCTTGGCTGGTGGTACGCTTGGCAGAATACATATTGGTCATCCTAACCTGTTGACCTCAAGGCGTATTGCCTAATCGTAAGGTGGGTGGCAAGTGGTCGCGGTGGGCATGGAGCAGTTCAGTCACAAGGCTGCGAATCTGGCGCAAATCCAGTTCGGCAGCCGTGTGTGGGTCAAGCATCGCGGCATGGTAAATATGCTCCAAGTTACCTGTAATCACCGCTTCGGCAGTCAGTTCTTGTACACCCACATTGGTTCGCATCATCGCGGCTAAGTGCATCGGGATTGCGCCTATTTTGGTTGGCTGGATTCCGTTTTTATCCACCAAGCACGGCACTTCGACACAGCAACCACTGGGCAAATTATCGATTAAACCGTTGTTAGGCACGTTGCCATAAATCACCCTTGGCTGCCCGGTAACGTGGCTATGAATAATCAGGCTGCCATACTCGACACTGCGTTTGACACTAAGCTGTTCTTCGGGGTTCTCGAGCCGCCGTCGCAGGTCATCCCAGCGTTCGATTTGCCGCTCACAACGGCGAATATATTCATCGAGCGGAATGTTAAACTGCTCGAGTAAATCTGGACGGTTTTGTTTAATAAACCACGGCACATATTCGCTAAAATGTTCGCTCGATTCGGTGACGCTGTAGCCAAAGTGCTTAAAGACTTCGTAGCGCACCGCATCGGTTAAGCCCCACGGCATGTCATCAGACACGCGGTGGCTGTACTGCCCGCCTTCGGCAAAAGCACGCACTTTGGGGTATAAGTCCTCGATTCGTCCGTCTTTATGGTGCTGCTCGAGTTTTAAGTAAAACGCCATGTGGTTAATACCCGCCACTAAATACTTGACTTCTTCGGGTGGTAGACCAAGGTCGGTGGCAATTTCTTTGGCGGTGTGCGGCACGCTGTGGCATAAGCCGACCAGTTTAATTGGGCTGGCTTTACTCAGGGCAATACAGTTCATCGCCATTGGATTGACATAGTTCAGGTGCAGCACCTCTGGGCAGACCCGCTCCATGATGCGGCTGTACTCGAGCAACACTGGAATGGTGCGTAAACCACGCATGATGCCACCAATCCCAAGGGTATCAGCGATGGTTTGGCGCAAACCGTATTTTTTTGGGATTTCAAAATCTATGACCGTACTGGGTTTATAGCCGCCGACTTGAATCATGCTAATGGCGTAATTTGCTCCCTCGAGCGCCTGTTCTGGGTCGGTGCTGGTGCTGATGTTGGCTTTGACCCCAAGAGCCTGGGCAACTTTGTGTGCCACCACTTCCGAGGTTTTTAGGCGCTCTGGGTTGATGTCAAAGAGAACAATCTGTGACTGCTCGAGTTCGGGGTAACTTAAAATATCGCCGAGCAAATTTTTGGCAAATACAGTGCTTCCAGCGCCAATCAGGGTAATTTTTGGATTCATGGTTTTATTCCTCTTTAGGTAGTTTATCATTTAAGACTTCAAACACGGCAAAATCAGTAAGCCTGTAAGCCTTTGATTGCCATGCTGCTGACCAGCCTATTCATGGCTACCGCCAAAAGCAGCAACAATACTGTTTGCAAGAGGATATTCCACAGCACATACTGCACCGTCACCCCAAACCGAGCCAAAACCTTGGCAACCCCTTGGGTCGGGATGAAGGTCTTTACACTCGAGCTAGACGAACCAGTCATGGGTCTCCTTTTGAAAGTTCTCGAGCCAATAATATAATGCATCTGGCTTTGAGCGGATTAAGAACTAACAGGAATTACTAACGGGTTTTAGTAAGGTAGCACCAAAGCAATTGTCCTGTCAAGCGCTAAAAATAAAAACCCAACTTATGGACTTGAGATTCATCGTAAAACTCGTGTAACCTAAAGCTAAGTTAGGAATGATTCCTAATAGCAAACTAAAATCGCAATTCTCGAGTACAAAAAACTCGAGTACCAAGGAGAAAACGTGAACCTCGAAATCAAAGACTTATGGGTCAGCATCGACAACGAAATGATTCTCAAAGGTGTAAACCTGCACGTCCCGGCTGGTCAATTCCATGCGATTATGGGACCCAATGGCAACGGCAAAAGCACCTTGGTTAAAGCCATTGCTGGCGCACCCGAATACACCATCGAACGCGGTGAAGTGCTTTACAACGGCGTGAATATCCTCGAACTCGAGCCAGACGAACGCGCCCGCCAAGGGTTGTACTTGGCGTTCCAGTACCCTGTAGAAATTCCGGGTGTGACAGTTGCCAACTTTTTACGCCTTGCAATTCAAGCCCGCACTGGACAAGAAGTCCAATTTATGGATTTCTATAAAAAACTGACCCGCGCCCTCGAGATTCTTGACTGGGACGAAAGCTGGGTCAATCGCTACCTGAACCAAGGCTTTAGCGTCGGCGAGAAAAAACGCAACGAAATCCTGCAAATGCTGATGCTCGAGCCAAGTTGCGCCCTGATGGACGAAACCGATTCTGGCTTGGATATAGATGCGCTTAAAGTCGTGGCAAAAGGTGTCAACGCGATGCGAAGCGCTAACTTTAGTGCTTTAATGATTACCCACTACAACCGTCTGCTCGAGTTTATTGTGCCAGACATGGTGCATATTATGGTGGATGGCAGAATTGTCAAAAGCGGTGGTAAAGAACTCGCCGTAGAACTCGAGGAAAATGGTTACGAGCCAGTCAAAGCCATGGCAGCCGCACAACCAGCCGCCGCATTCTAATTCTCGAGAAAATGGTCTTTGTTTAAGGCGGCACTGGAGGCAGATATGAAAATCAGATGGCTTTTGACTGCTCTATTTTCTTTGGGATTGGCTTCGTGTTCTTACATTAAGGTCACAGAACAAGTCTATGAAGTGGCTTCTCAAACAGTTCGCTGCCAAATGACAATCAGTGGCTGGGTAACAGTGCAAGATTCAACAGCACCTGTATGTGTTCAAATGCGTTTGCCAAACACTGCAACTTATTACCCCTATGAAGTCAAAGGTTTTACCCTTGAAACTGGAAGTACCTACAAAATTCGTGTTCGTGAGAGTCAACTGGTCAACGGCATGATGGATAATCGCGTCAATTATGAATTGGTTGCTGTTCTCGAGAAAACCCCCGCCCCACAAGGAGCTTTATGACCCAACAATACTCCGACAATATCCCTGATGCTGCTGTTGCCCAAATCAACGAAGCCTATGAATTCGGTTGGTCACAACCCGAGAGTTACACGATTAAAGCCCCCAAAGGCTTATCCCGAGATGTGGTTGAACTAATTTCTAAATCCAAAGATGAACCCGCTTGGATGCTCGAGTTCCGCATGAAAGCGCTGGACATTTACCGCAGTAAACCAATTCCAAAATGGGGCGCGGATTTAAGTGGGTTAGACCTCGAGAATATTTATTACTACATCAAGCCCACCGATATGCTTAACTCGAGAACTTGGGATGATGTCCCAGAAGACATTAAACGCACTTTCGATAAACTTGGAATTCCAGAATCCGAACGTGGAATGCTGGCTGGGGTTGGCGCTCAGTACGAATCTGAAATGGTCTATCACAACTTAAAAGAAGAATGGGAAAAACTCGGCGTGATATTCTTAAGTATCGAAGACGGAATGCGTGAACACCCAGAATTGTTCCGTGAACATTTTGGTACAGTCATCCCACCCGAAGATAATAAATTCGCAGCCGTCAACAGCGCGGTTTGGTCTGGCGGTAGTTTTGTATACGTGCCAAAAGGGGTCAAAGTCGAAGTGCCTCTGCAAACCTATTTTCGGATTAACGCCGAAAATAGCGGACAATTTGAACGCACCCTGATTATCATAGACGAAGGCGCATACGCCCATTACATCGAAGGTTGCACTGCGCCGTCCTACTCGAGCGACAGTTTCCATTCTGGTGTGATTGAAATTATTGTCAAAAAGGGCGCTCGGATGCGTTACTCAACGATCCAAAACTGGTCGCACAATGTTTATAACCTTGTGACCCAACGGGCAGCCGTCTACGAAGGCGCGGTTATGGAATGGGTAGACGGCAACTTGGGCAGTAAAGTGACAATGAAATACCCAGCCACTTATTTGCTCGAGCCAGGCGCACGCGGCGAGATTTTAAGTATTGCGATGGCAACCACAGGTCAGCACCAAGACGCTGGCGGTAAAGTTGTGCATTTTGCCCCAAACACAAGCTCGAGTATTGTTTCTAAAAGTATTAGTAAAAACAATGGTCGCTCGAGTTACCGAGGGCTGGTTAAAATTTATGATGGTGCAAAAAACGCCAAAAGCAATGTTGAATGCGATGCGCTGCTTCTGAACGATGACTCGAGAACCGACACTTACCCCTACATCGAAATTGAAGAGAAGTCTGCTAGTGTCGGACACGAAGCCACGGTCAGCAAAATCAACGATGAGCAGGTGTTTTACTTGATGTCTCGAGGGTTATCCGAAGAAGCCGCAACGGGTTTGATTGTTCGCGGATTCATCGAACCTATCGCCAAGGAGCTTCCGCTCGAGTACGCTGTGGAACTCAACCGCCTGATTGAACTTGAGATGGAAGGGTCGGTCGGCTAGATTTTATGGGGTTTGCGTTTTGCAAACCCCATGACTGTATCTCTGCTCCAGTCTGCGGGAAATGGGTTGCAGAGTTCAGACACGCTCATAGGGTCAGTATCAACTTGGCAAGGGTTTTACCAAACTTTAGCGTATTCTTTAAGCGTGAGTTCTCCAACCAAACCCAGTGAACCAAAAATAGATTCTAAGCAAATGATTTCGGATTTACTGTCTACCCTGCGCTTGGTGTGGGAGGCGAGTAGATTGCACTCGAGTATTATTCTCGTCTCGAGTTTGCTAACCGCTTTTGCACCAGCCGCAACCCTCTGGATTGGCAAGTTGCTCTTGGATGCAGTGGCGCTGGCAACCCAAGGCAAACTCGAGGGCGGGCTAAGTTCTTTGACAACCTTGCTGGCTGTCCAAGTCGGTATTGGGGCGCTGCTGGTGCTGCTTGGGGCATTACAAGGCGCGTCTCGAGAATTGTTGGGCGATGCTTTGCAGAACCGTATCACCATGCAAATTCTGGGTAAGGCAGCGAATCTCGAGGTTGAGCAGTTCGAGAATGCCAAGACTTACGATGCCTTAAAAAATGCCTATAACGAAGTCGGTTTTCGTCCGATGAGTGTGGCTTCGCAAGTGCTGGCATTGGTTCAAGCCGTGATTACACTGGGTTCAATCGGTGTACTGCTGGCACAATTGGGATGGTTGGTGCTGCTTTTGACTTTAATCGCCACACTGCCGGGTGTGGTGGTCTCAAATCGCTTTGGGGCAGAATCGTATCGTTTGATTCGCCGCCGCACCCCAGATGCTCGAGTCCAGAATTACCTTGGAACACTGCTAACCTCCGATGCGCTGGTCAAAGAAGTGCGTTTATTTGGCTTTGAGCCGTATTTACTCGAGCGTTGGCAATTGTACTACCAAAAATTCAGAGCGCAACTTGTGCCACTTATTGTACGGCGTAGCGGTTGGACGTTTGGCGCAAGTTTACTCTCGAGTCTGCTGATTGGCGTGGCAACCCTTTCGGTGCTGGCAAGGGCAGCGCTTGGGGCAATTACTGTTGGTGATTTTGCGCTGTTTATTGGCGGGCTGTCCCAAGTTCAAGCCCAATTCTCGAGTTTGCTGTCTGGCGTTTCTAACATTTATCAGAGTTTACTCTACATGCGGAATTTATTTGAATTTCTCGAGTTACCGCAACGCGACTTAAACGCGGGTTTAGTTTGGTCTGAACGGATTAAGAGCATTGAATTCGAGAATGTGGCATTTGCCTATCCTCTGACTAATCGGGATGTCTTAAAAGGTGTGAATTTTAAGATTGTGACGGGGCAAGCCCTTGCTTTGGTCGGGGAAAATGGCGCGGGGAAAACCACGATTGTCAAGCTCCTGACTCGGCTTTTTGAACCGACTTCGGGCAAAATTTTAATCAATGGCAAAGACTCGAGTCTATACTCGCCGCGCAGTGTACAACGCGAGATGAGCATTATTTTCCAAGATTACGGACAGTATCAAATGACGGCTCGAGAAAATGTGGCACTTGGGCAACTCGAACAGATGCAGGACACAAGCGCAATCGAAAAAGCTGGCTTGCAAAGCGGTGCAAACGAATTTGTGCAAGATTTACCGAGTGGTTACGACACGATGCTTGGGCGAATGTTTGAAGGCGGCAGACAATTGTCGGGCGGACAATGGCAACGCCTCGCCCTCTCGAGATTATATTTTCGTAACGCCAGTGTGCTGGTCTTTGATGAACCCACGGCTGCCCTAGATGCCCAAGCCGAATTTGACACGATAGAGGCACTTCGCGCCCAAGCCAAAGACCGCATGACGGTGCTGATTTCGCACCGTTTTAGTACCGTGCGTTTAGCCGATACAATTGTGGTTCTCGAGCATGGGATTATCGCCGAGCGTGGTTCGCACCAAGAACTGCTGCAAAGCGGTGGGATGTACGCCCAATTGTTTAAGCTGCAAGCCAAGGGCTATCAGGCGGCTTAGTTGCTGGGTCGCTCGAGTTGCGCCAGAACTGCACCTGTGCTGTTATTGACCGCCACAACCCGTTCAAATTTTGTGCCACCTGTTTGTAGCACACTGACAAATGGGCTGGTGATGGCTTGGGTCACCAGTCTGCCGGGCGCTGGTTCACTCAAATTAAGGCGCAGTGTCAGTACCCCACGGTCAATTCGGGCGTTACTTATGGCTACCCCGTAACCACCAGTTGGGCGTTGACCCATGAAGAAACTAATCGCGCTGCTACGGTTAAACTCGAGACTTGGCGCGTTTGGTAACGGGATTTGGTTGCCATTCATAATCTTCCAAGTGCTGGAAAAACTCGAGTTGCTGGTATCCCATCGTAAAAGTGCGTTTGGGCTGTTATAAGCGGCGTTGCTGCCACTATTTAAGGCGCGTAGGGCTAATGGTTCGGTGTTGGTAAAGCCACCAAGTAAATCTATTGGTAAACCGACTTGAATATATAAAGCCGTCAGGTTGACCGCATCAGGGCGAGGTGTAAGGTTCAGGAACGAATCGGGGATGTTTGGGTACTCGAGCAGGGCGATAGCTAAGGGTTGCTTATATTTTTCTTGCAAGTACCCTTGGAGCGCGTCAGCTTCGCCGAAGCTGAGATTGCCAACCCCACGCAGATTGGCGTTGCGTTCGCGTAACTCGAGCCGCAGTTTAGAATCGCGGGTTAAGTCGTCACGGCTGCCAACATCGAACCACTTTTTGCCATCAAAGTAATAGAGGGCTTGGACGGCATCTCTGGTTAAAACACTCAGGTCAGAGGTGAGCGGGATGGTTGCCACCGACATAATTTCACGAATTGTTTTTGGACGACTTAAAAGGGTTGCCGCGCCATTGACACTCGAGGCGGTCGGTATGGCTAATGCCCCAATTGGGCTTGTGCCACCAAGCGTGACGGTGTTGTTCTCGAGTTGTAATGCCCGCGTTGCCCCCGTCTCGAGTTTGCTGTAAAAAATCGTGTGGCGTTCCTGAATTCCGTACAGCACAATATCGCTAACACTGTACCCGGATGGTTGCCAAGCACAGGCACTCAGTGCCAAAAGTAAAATTCCTAAGATAATACGCATAAACCTATCCTAAGGCTTGATTGACTAGGAAAGGTGAAATCATCTTCAAGACTGTATTTATCTTTCTCGAGCCAGTAGAATTCTTTGATGATTTATACCCACAGTATCCGAGTGCGTTATGGTGAACTTGACCCACAAGGCGTGGTCTTTAATGCCAATTATCTTGCGTACTGCGACGACGCAATGGATAGATGGTTGCACAGCACGATTCTTACAGATTTGGAAGCTCTCGGTTTGGATTTAATGCTAAAAAAAGCCGAAATTGTCTGGCAAGCTCCCGCCCACCTTGGGGATGTCTTAGCGCTTAAAGTACAGGTGATTAAATGGGGCAATACGTCCTTTGTAGCCGAGTTTGTAACTACTGGGATTTTTGCCGCCACCATTACTTATGTTTGTGTAAAGCATAAAACCACAACACCAATGCGTTTTCCAGATGCACTGCGCCAGAAATTGTAAATTGGCTGAGATATGGTTTTTAGACCTTATTTTCGTGGCATACTATTCTTATGGTTCAACCAGAACGGACAGTCGCGGAAGCTCGAACTGAACAATTTGCTTTGGTTGAATCGTTAATCTCTGAACAAAAAACAGGTCAAGCTGAAATTTTAGCCACCCAATTACTCGAGCAAGCCCGTGTTTCTCATGACACCCGTTTTTTGGTACAAGCCTTGATTGCCCAAGGCGAAGTTTTTATTGTCACAAGTCGGTACTCAGAAGCCCTCGAGACGCTTTTCCAAGCCCATGAACTGCTTGATGAAAGCGTACCAAACGAAGATCGTGCTTTGCTGCATGACTTTATCGGTATTGCCTATGGTAATTCTGGTTTGCTCGAGGAAGCGCTGTATCATTATGAACAGGCGCATCAATTGGCAACTGAACCCCGTAATCGTTTGCGGTTTGAAATGCACACCGCCTTAATTCATGGCAATCTTGGGCGTTGGGATGAAACCAAAAAAGTTTTTCTTGAAGCCAGTCTTTCAGGGCGTGAATTGCTGAGTGAATTTGAATGGTACACGTGTCAAAAGCACCTTATTTATATTACTTTGCGTATCTTAGAAATGCAAAAACCAGTCAGCCTCAACCTCTTTTTACTCGAGTGTCAACAACAAGCCCAAGTATTCTGGCAAGCAATAGAAAGTACGTCGTATACAATTTTACAAGTCGAAACCCTTGAATTACTTTCTGAAATTCACTCAGTTCAAAACCAGCATGACCCTGCTTTACAATATGCCACTCGAGGGCTTAGTTTGGTAAAAACACTGAATAGTCCACGAACAGAATTAGGAATTCTTTTGCGCCTTGCTACCGTCCAAACAGACCTAGATCAATTAAATGCCGCTTTTGAAACTCTGACTCCCGCGCTAAAACTAGCAGAACAGATGGGCGGTAAAGGCTTGGCGGCTCAAGTCAATCAGCAATTATCGGTGGTCTTAGAACATTCTGGGCAATACCAGGAAGCCTTAAAGCATTACCAAATTTTTCATTTGCTTGATTCCGAAAAAAAGTCCCTGATTGCCACGGCTAGGGCTACAGCCCTGATGACTCGAGTGCGATTAGAACAAGCCGAGTTAAAAGCCGAATTTGAACAACAACAATCTAACCAATTGCGTGACATGAACGCCAAACTCGAGACGATGGTTCGCACCGATGCCTTAACAGGTTTAGCCAATCGTCGGGCGTTAAATGAGAATTTAGAACAGATGTTTGGGCTGGCTAAGCGCAAGCAAATTGCCTTTAGTTTTGCGATGCTGGACTTGGATCATTTCAAACGCATTAACGACTTGTATTCACACAGCGCTGGCGATACAGTTCTGGTTCGGGCGGCTCAGATTTTACGTGAGCAATGCCGCTCGAGTGACACGATTGCCCGATTTGGTGGTGAAGAATTTGCGATTATTTTCTCGGGAATGGTTGGCACAACCACAAAATCGGTTTGTGAACGAATCAGGTTAGCCTTTGCCGAACACAATTGGAGCAATGTTCATCCAAATCTCGAGAATGCTAACCTAAAAATTACCATCAGCATTGGGGTTTGCGACCAAGAACAATCAGAACCCGAGCAATGGCTAGTCAAAGCCGACCAAGCGCTTTACCAAGCCAAGAATTTAGGGCGAAACCAAGTTTGTTTTGCCCAATAAAAGAACCCCCTCGAGACTCGAGGGGGTTCTTGGTGAAGATTTTAGATTGGGCGAGCAATTTCAAAGGTGGGCT
>JANNEE010000207.1:0-3867 GCA_031388325.1 Deinococcales bacterium | reverse complement strand
CGTGCCACTCGGGATGCCATTCCAGAAACCGCCGAGCGTTTGGCTGCCCTGCCTCATGTTGCCGAGTGTTACAGCGTCACAGGCGATTGGGACATTGTCTGTATTTTACGCTTTGCCCAGTTCGAGGACTTGGACGATATTGTCACCCAAGAACTGAGGCGTGTCGCCGGCATCGAGCGCACCCAAACAATGGTGGCGTTTAAGGCGTATGCCAAGGATTTACTCGATCAGGGTTTTGGTATTGGCATGGATGAAAATGGTGTGTAAGTTGCATCTAATACGTTTTTCACAACTCATTACAGATTTTATTTAATGTGAACCACTTGACAGACACGAGTTGACTAAAGACCCTAGAATTTTAAGGCTCGAGGACGACTTGCAACGCTTGTGAAAACCGTGTGCTATGATTCACGGGATGCGATTCAATTCTTTGCGCCTTTTCGTTGCGGTTCTCGGCGTTGCTGCGCTGCCTAGCGCATTGGCGCAAACTGCGTCGTCCTCTTCTGGTTGCGGTAATGCAGCCGCTTTGCAAGCCTTGGTGAGAGAAAGTCCGCAAAATGCGGATGCCTTACTGAAACTTGGCGAAGCCCAATTGTGTTTAGGGAGGGCGCAAAAATCACGCGGATTATTAGAATCGGCTCGAGATAACCTCGAGTCCGCCTCGAACATAGATGGTAAGAATTTCAATGCCCGTTTCTTATTGGGGCAAGCCTATTATGAACTGGGCGATTTTGACGCGGCAACCCTTGAATTTACCCAATTGACCAAGTTATTCCCAGACCGTGCCGATGCCTTTTACCAATTGGGTGTGGTTCATGCCCGAATTCGTAAAACCGATGATGCGATTGCGGCTTTTAATAGTGCCGCGCAACTCGCCAAAACTGCTCGTCTCGAGGTGGCTTTTCAGCGCGATGTCAATGTTGCCTTGGCGGGTCAATTGCTGATTAAACGCGATTACGCCAATGCGGCGACTGCTTTTAAGGCAGCCCAAGAATTTGCCCCCAACGAAATCGAATTGCAAGTTTCTGAGGCACAGGCGTGGTTTGATGCAAGCCGCAACACCGAAGCGCTTGAAGTGGTCAATCGGGTACTGGCTAAAAATAGGGGCAATATCGGAGCAGCTTGGCTAATTGCTAGTATTTACGAAAAAGAAAAACAACTAGACCGTGCAGTGCGTGAACTGAACCGTTCTTTGGCAGTGGTTTCTGCGCCAAAAGAACGAGCCGTGTTGCTCTTAAAACGTGGTTTGGTCGAATCATCCCAAGGTAAAACCAGCGCTTCGCTCGAGACATTGCGCCAAGCGGTCAATAACGATGGGACACTTTTTGAAGCGCGTTATGCCTATGCTTCGGGATTACTTTCTAACAACAGCCCTAAAGCTGCTTTTGACCAATTCCGCGCTGCCAATTCTTTGCGCCCGGGCGACGGCGAAGTGCAACTTGGCTTAGCCAATGCCCAAAGTCAACTGGGAAATCACGTTGCCGCCTATCAAAATGCCCAAGCTGCCTTGCGTTTACTGGCAACCGACCCGGCTCGAGCCGCTGCCGCTCGTTATGTGGCTGGACGCAGTGCGTATCTGGCTGCCTTAAGCACCAATAATGCCAGCAGTAAAGCCGACTTGTTACGCAAAGCCACCATCGAATTCCGTGCTTTAATCATCCAAGATGCAAGCAGCGCCGAGTATCGGTACTGGCTTGGTTTAACCTTGTTGCAACGCAAAGATTACACTTCGGCAATCGAAAGCCTGATTGAAGCTGTCAAACTTGCTCCCAATGACTTAGAAATTCGCATTGCCTTAAGTGCGGCGTATATTGGTGCAAAACGCTTCTCGGATGCCGAAACAGTGGCTCGAGCCGTGGTCAAAGCTGCCCCTAACAACGCCGATGCTTGGTTTAACCTTGGCTTGTCCTTACTCAATCAAGGTCGCAGTGCAGAAGGCAAAAAAGCTGTGCAGAGTGCTGCCAAACTTGGTAATCAAGCCGCCAAGGATTTACTCAAAAAACTCTAATGGGGCAAACATGGATTGGCTAAGACGCAACTGGGTGGATGTCCTAATGGCAGGGTTAATCCTTGCTGTGGTTGGTGGATTTTTAACCTTGCTACTGCGCGGTGGGGTTTTTAAGCCCAATACAGATGCCAATGCGACAACCAACACCGTAACCACTGTTCCTGCGCCAACAACACCTAAGCCAGTTCCCTCGAGCCAACCAGCACCAACGCCCTCGAGCCCGCCCGCAATCACCAAACCAACGCAGAAACCAGTCGTTACAACTACCACGCCACGCACTACTACGCCTTTGGGTGTACCAGAAATTCCAGAAGCACCAATCGGTGCAGTCGTTACAAAGCCAGTCGCTAATACATCTGCAAATTCAAGTTCAATCGCAACTAGCACACCCTCAAGTCGCCCAGCCGTGCAACCCAGCACTTCTGGCAAAGTTGCTGTACCTGTCAGCTCACCACTTAAAACCACTGGCACATATGCTCGAGCCGATTTCTTACGCAATTACCGTGTCGCCGCAGGTTCATATACCAACCTTGAACGTGCCAAAAAAGCAGTTGCACAACTCAGGTCACGCGGATTACCTGCCCAGACCTTTCCCAGTGGCAATACCCATGTGGTTGTGGTCGGACCGTATGCTCGAGAAGCCGCAGCTAGAACTGCCTTTAGCAAGGTCAAACAAGTTTTCCCAGATGCTATTTTGTACCGCCCAGATGGAACAAAAGAAGCCTCGGCTCGAGTCAGTACCACGCCTAAACCTGTCACCTCACCGCAAGGTGGGGGAAATGGGCAACCAGCCACCCTCGATTCGGCGTATTTACAGGTTGGTGCTTTCAAAGATAGTAAAGGCGCAATGGTTTTACTAATCAAGCTCAAAAATGCCGGTTTTGCACCTTTCACCAAAAGCATCAGTGGCTTACTTCGCGTTCTGGTTGGACCAATTCAACCCAACCAAATCGAAACTATTCGCTCAGACCTCAAAACCCAGGGCTTTGAAGCCTTCCAAGTCAACTTATGAGCCAAAAACCCCACTTAAGCATCCCCAATGCCACCATCTCGAGATTGGTGATTTACCTGCGTATCCTCACCACTTTAGAACGAGAAGGCACAAACCGCACCTCGAGCGAGCTACTTGCCGAACAAGCCCAAGTCTCGGCTTTTCAAGTCCGCAAAGACCTTGCTTACTTTGGACGATTTGGCACAAGAGGTATGGGATACACGGTACTAACCCTACGCCGAGAATTACAACGTATTCTTGGCTTAAATCGGCGTTGGAATTGCGTGATTATTGGTATGGGAAGGTTAGGACAAGCCCTCGCGGATTACCCTGGATATATGGAGTCAAACCTGTATGAATTCGAGCTAAAAGGATTATTTGACATAGACCCCCACAAGGTGGGGATGCAATTACGTGGTATTACTGTGCAGCATATCAATGACCTCGAGAACTGCGTTAAAACGCACAATGTAGACATGGCATTCATCACCGTACCAGTCGAAAAAGCCCAAGATGCTGCCGATGCGCTCACCAAAGCCGGAGTTCGTGGTATTCTCAATTTCGCACCGACTGTACTCGAGGTTTCCGAAGAAATAGCCGTCGAGCAAGTGGATTTTATGGCAGGAATGAAGCGATTGGCATTTTATATCCTAAACCCGCACCTCAAAGCCCTCAAGGAGGACGAAGAATGAAAGCAAAGTTTCTAGCATTATTGGCAACAACCGCCGTAGCAATGGCAGGGTGTTCAACTTGGCAAATCGGTTTCTTGCCCATAGCAGCGATTAAGGCACAAATCTCAACCCTCGATTTTGAAGGTTCGGTCACTCGAGCTACAGGTGCATACTCAATTACAAGTATCGCCCAAACC
>JANNEE010000186.1:0-3822 GCA_031388325.1 Deinococcales bacterium | reverse complement strand
CCCTAGACCATGTAGACAGCCAATCGTTGGTGTACTCACAAAACTTTGAAGACCTGTTTTTTGCACTCGAGGCACAACTAATAGAACAAGTTGGTGCAGATGCCATCGGCAATCTGCAAATTGCCCGTAGTCGCAACGATGTGGATGCAGCGCTGATTCGTATGGTGTTGCGCCAAAAAACCCTCGAGATGCTAGCAAGTTTTGAGCAGTTATCGGTTGTGCTGCACACCAAAGCCTTAGAGGGTGTGACTTGGCTGATGCCGGGCTACACCCATCATCAACCCGCCCAACCAACCACTTTAGGGCATTACCTGACTGGGATTCTGGGTGTGTTAGGGCGCGATTTTAAGCGCTTAAAAGCCGCGTACTCGAGTATCAACGCCTCACCGCTTGGGGCTGTTGCCATGACCGGCACGGGATTTCCCATTAACCGCCAAGTCATGGCAGATTTACTTGGGTTTGACAGTATTGTCGAAAATGGTATAGATGCAGTTGGTGCAGCCGACCACAGCTTAGAACTGCTAAGCGCTTTACAAATTTGTAACACCACCCTCTCGAGACTGACCCATGACCTGATTTTTTGGGCAACCCAAGAGACCAATTTTTTTCGGGTTGCCGATTCCTTTGTGCAAATCAGCAGCATCATGCCGCAAAAACGCAACCCTGTTGTCCTCGAGCATATCCGCGCTAAATTGGCTCGAGCCAGTGGCGCAAGCCAGAGTGCGTTTACCATGTGCGGGAACATTCCATTTGGAGATGTCAACGATGTTGCCGAACCACTCCTGCCGATTAGTTTAGCGGCACTCGAGGATAGCCTCGCGGCTATCGAATTATTAGGGGTGGTACTTGAAGTTTCAAACTTTAATGTTCTAAAAATGCAGGACGCGGCTGGGCAGCACTTTATCACTGCGACGGGCTTAGCCGATGCGCTGGTTGGTATTGGTTTAACTTTTAAGCAAGCCCACGAGATTGTTTCAAAAACCGTGGACTATGCAATGCAGCACAACTTAAAAAGTGTTGATATGACAGCTTCTATTGTTCAAAGTGTCAGCAGCATTCCACTCGAGATAACCGATTCATTTGTACAAGATGCCTTAGACCCAAACAACTTTGTGCAACGCCGCACCACATTTGGTGGCAGTTCTCCTAAAACTGTTTTGGACAGTCTCGAGAAGATAAAAATTGAACTCGAGCAGAGCAAAGATTGGCGACTCGAGCAGGAACAAAAATTATTTGCTGCCCAAGAAGAACTTAGAAATACAATTGAAAAAATCCTTAACCCTCTGTAATTTTCTTGTACCAATCAAATTCGGCATCTCGTTTACCAATGGTGTATCGCGCACAAATTTCAATATTCTCAAATACTTCAATAAGTTCAGGTCGGGCAATACCGTTTTTTTCTGCCCACATCCGCACTAAACCCATGCTGCTGATGATTTGCATGGTCGGTACTCGCTCGAGAATAACCCGGCGGGCTTTGCGGTCATCGGTGACTAACCCAGCTTTTCTGCGAATTGCTGATGCAGCCGTCATTGCTTCACCGTCATCAATTCTATTTTTATTGTCTGGGTCTATAAACTCTAAATACAACTCGAGTTCTGCTGGTGTTAAATCTGCCTCGATATGAATAATCCCAGCCTAAACAACATCGCTTAAATCCAGTGCTACAGCCTCGAGACGCACTCGCCCATCGCGCTGATGAACAAATTGACTTTCATTAGGATAAACTTTTGGAATCACTGAAAATCGTAATTCAAGGGTTTTTGCAATTTGGGCTAGTCGCGCAGAAGCAGCTAGGTTCAGTAAAGAACAAGAATCCAAGAAATACCAATCCACTACCGACTCCGAACCAAAACGGGTTGCTCGAGGGCAAGTTCGGTCATATCAGGCAGCCCATCATCACCAAGAGTCATTTGTTCTTGAAAGTGCTGAACAATTTCACGAGCAGCTAAACGAGAAGTCTCGAGGTAGCCAATCAATTGACCTTCACTGAGTTCTTCGGCTAAAAAGGCTCTGACTGCCAGAATTTGATAGCGGTCTGGTAATTTGTCAAATTTTGTCCGACCATGTTCTTTAATGCCCACAATTTCTTGGGCTTTGCGAACTTGTAAACCCTCAGTTTTGTACTGGTCTGAAGTGCCAGCCGCTAAAATACCCATTTCCTCGAGTCGCCAACAGTAGGCTTCAAAAGAAACACCAAAGTAACGTGCAAAATGCAGTAAATCACCAATGGTAAACGAACCACCAGCTTGGACATGAGCGCGTAATTGACGACGCACACCAGCGCTAGGCAAAAGAAAACGAGCCGCAAAAGCATCGGCGAACCGCTCTGAATCTGGGCGACGTTCAAAACGCAGCACTTGAATTTCTGGGTTGTAACGATTGGTCAAAAAATGCGCGTATTCATGGGCTAAAGTCATGCGTTGTCGCTCAGGCGGATGTTTAGCGTTAATTGCAATACAACCACCTAAATCATCAGTGTAGCCAAATAAACCAGCAATTGGCGAGGGTAAATCAATAAAGAAAATCCGTAAGCCCACTTCGGTCTCGAGTAGTGAACGCAAATCACCAATTGGGGCATCGCCAAGATTCAAACGGTCTCGTTCTTGCAAAGCAATTTCATCAGCCGCGATACTGACATCTTCGTACCCAAGAAAAGAATAGGCAGCAGGGTAACGCTTAACCATTGGAACACCAAGCATCACCTCGAGTTCAAGGTATTGTTCGCTAAGGCGCTGCAAATGGGCTATGGTTTGCTCGAGAATTGTTTCGCCCACCAAATCAAAAAGTCGTTTTTCAAACCGCGCCCGAAAAGCCACTGACAATTCAGTTTTGGTAACACGATGACGTAATAATGCTCCAACTTCTTGATGGTATAGATTTGCCAAAGACACCAATTCCGCCGCCGATAAACGGCGTTTACCTTGTTCTATTGCCACAACAGTAGGTCTCGAGACCTTTAAGACCTCAGCCGCACGGTCTTGGGTTAGCCCAACTGTTTTACGAGCTTGTTGTAAACGCGCTCCTAAATCAAGCCAATCTATGTTGTTCATGACTCGGGATTCAATCATATGGGTAAGCCTAAACGGTTTATACTAAAATGTCAAATTTAGTAGTTGTTAAATGCCTTAAAAACTAACTTTGTCAGAATTTACCCAAACACAGCCGAAACCACTGCAAAATCTGTGTAAGAATCTGCAAAAACCGTTGCTCGAGAACCATTAAATCCAATACTTGAGCAACCCTCGAAGTTAAGATCAAATAATTTGCCAACCAGCATGGGATTCACCACAGCTTCAATAGATTCACAGTTTTGAATCCTAGTAATCGCCCCTCGAGCCACCCATTCTTGCCCTTCAATCAGTTTGGCATCAGCACTCCAAGCCCCAAGCCACTTGGCAGCATTGGCGCTGGGTTGCACCAGAATTCGTGTACCTGTTGCATCGGCTTTTGCGATACACGAATCAAAAAAGGCATCGTAACAAATAAGCGTGCCGACTTTACCGATTTTGGTTTGCGTCGGACACCAATCCTCGAGCCGAGCTTCAAATAAACCCAGACTGCTTTCTAAACCCTTGGTCAAATGAATTTTTGCAGTTCTCGAGAGTAAGCGCCCACTGGGGGCAAATAAAAAAGAAACATTCTGGACTCGAGGACTCACCATAAATACACCTTGGGCAGCTTCTTGGTCTATAAAAGGCAAGAAGCTCGAGCCAGCCACAATGTAGGTGTTGTGTTCTCGAGCCGCTCGTGAAAATGCTGATACTATTGCCTGATGCACTGCCACGGCTCGAGGCAGCAAGACATTTGCCAGACGCGGTT
>JANNEE010000123.1:0-2926 GCA_031388325.1 Deinococcales bacterium | reverse complement strand
GCAGCTTTGACCTAAAAGGTGCATTGGATAAAGCCTACACCGGCACGGCTGTCTACCGTTCTGGCAGCAGTATCGCCCAGACCCTCAAGGAAAAATGTGCTTTGTTCCGCACCAAATAGGGCTTAGCCGAATGCACTGGATAGTTTTTTATCCTTCTTGCTCACAAGACAGCACCTATCGGGCTATTCGCGCTTCCTCTTTTTTGCCCAAACCGATATGCTCAATCCATGACACTCGATTCTTTTGAACAATACGATTCGGACTCGCTCAACTTGGCGCGAAGCCTCGAAAGGCTGCCCCACAGTTACGATGGGGCAACTCGGGCTTTACCTGCCCCGTTTGGCGTGATTGGTTTTGGCGAAGGGGCTTTGGCGGCAGAATTCTCGAGAATGCTGATTGATGATGCGACAGCTTCTGGGGCTGGAACGCAATTTGTTCTGGCAGGTGGCTTTGATTTTGGGGCAGTAGATGCAGCTTGTGTGATTGCTGAGGCGGCTGGCGCGACGGTCTTTCGTATGGGTCTACCAAGGGGCAGTAAAATCAACTTGTCCGAAGATGAACTGACCTATGCTTTGGAAGAAAATCCAGACGAAGAACCAAGTGATGATTTTTTTCCAGTGCCAACAGATAGCTTTAGCACCTACACCTATGCCCAAGCCTTGGCGCACTTAACCAATCATGCCGAGGCTGCCGAAAGCGCTGACCAAACACTGGCAACTTTGCGTGACAAATGCAAATCCGAAATCGAGACTTCGCAAAATCCAGCCAAGCAACTGGCTTGGAGTTTATGGACGCGCACCGCAATTTTAATTCCCTCGAGTGGTTTTACAGCCCAAGCGTGGGCGTGGCAAGTTTCCTTATCCAGACTTGGTAAATCCTTAAGTATTCCCGTGGCTCACAATGTCCTCGAGATTGTCGCCAGTGGTTTTGAAGCCCGACACGAAAGCGGTGATGCACTGGTGGCATTGTTGCTTGGTGGTGTGGACGAAGACTTAGCCATTGCCCGTGAAATTCTCGAGACTCGAGTGGATGAAGTGATTGAAGTTCCCGCTCCGACTGGCGAGGCGTATGCTGCCAACCTCGGACTCTGGTACTTATCCTGTTGGGTTGGTTTGTACTTGGCGCTGCTGTATAAAGCCGACCCTCGAGATTCTAAACCGCTCGAGGCACTCAGGAAAAAATGAAATTCGTTCCGTGGTTGATTGCAATTGTCTGTGCGGCAGTGGCTGGGTATTTGTTTGGTTCAAAACCGACGGCAACAAACCTAACCGAATCACTCGAGATGGTGGTGGGTCGGGTTGCGAGTGCTGTGGTTTCGGTACGCACCGATATTGCCGACCTAACTGACCCTGAAATGCGTGGTTCTGGTTCGGCATTTCATATTGGCGATGGTGTCTATGTGACGGCTGCTCATGTGGTGGATGGTGGCACAAAAATCTTTTTGGACAACCGAAGCAGAACTGTCAAACATCAATCTGGAATCACCGAAGCCAAGTTAATCGGTAAGATCAGTGAATTTGATTTAGCCGTGCTGCGTGGCGAAAAAATCAGCAATAAACTCGAATGGGCAACCGAAAATCCTGTACTTGGCTCGAGTTGCCTCGCCATTGGCAATCCGTTTGCTCGAGCGCCACGCAGTGTCACGGCTGGGATTATCTCTGGGCTTGAACGCTTACAACAGACACCCAAAGGAGCGTTGGCTGGCTTGGTGCAATTTGATGCCCAAGTCAACCCCGGCAATAGCGGCGGAGCGCTGCTCAATGCCAAAGGCGAAGTGCTGGGGGTCGTCTCGAGTATTTTATCTTTAACTGGCTCGAGTGCTGGAGTGGGCTTTGCAATTCCGACGCGGCTGGTGCGTGGCGCGGTCGAAACCCTGCTGCGTGGCGAAACGGTGCAACTGCCTGTTTTGGGAATCTCGAGCAAAGATGAATCGGCGGTGCTGCAAACGGTTTTACCCAGTGGATTGGCGGACAGCGCTGGGCTTCAAGCTGGCGACGAAATCCTTGAAATTGCGGGCTTACCCGTGGAAACGATTAGTGAGGTCAGCGCGGTGGTGGCAGCCGCAAAAAGCGGCGAGCAATTAGCGGTAAAAGCCAAACGTGGTGCGGATACTCGAGATTTTACAATCACCATTCCATAAGTCGTAAACTATTGGCATGACCGAATCTGAAATCAGCGCTTTAATTGAAACTAAACTCGAGCCGTTACGAACCGAAATTCGTGTTCTACAAGAAAAACTTGGCATAGAACAAGCTCAAGAAATCGGTACTGCCTCGAGTGCGCTTGAAACTACAGCAGTCTCGAGTGGGCTTGAAATCATACAAAATCTTGAGTCTCCCCTACCTGAAATTCCGCCCGAGCGAGCCGATTTTCAAAAGTTCTTACAACGTGGTTTGGAACAAGAACAACTCGAGTACACCGAAGAGAAACTAGAAGCCAAACCAGCCCCGAAAAAAGGTTGGAATCCGTTCAAACGATGAACACCACTTCAGTCGAACCAATGAATGCTATCCCAATTCTGTGTGGTGTCACCGCCAGTGGCAAAACCGCTTTGTCGCTCGAGTTAGCGAAGTCCTTTGCGCTCGAGATTATTTCAGCCGATGCGATGATGGTTTATTCGGGTCTGGACATTGGTACAGCTAAACCGAGTTTTCTCGAGCGCGAGGCAGTGCCGCATCACCTGATTGATATTTTGCCACCGAACACCGATTTTTCTGTAGCAGCTTGGGTCAGAGCCGCCGAAACTGCCATAGGCGAAATTCTGGCTCGAGGAAAGATTCCCTTGGTGGTCGGTGGAACTGGGTTTTATATTCGGGCATTGTCGCAGGGTTTACCCAGCACACCGATGTCTGACCCAAGCGCCATGCAGCGTTTAGAAGCCGAACTGAAAGCCCAAGGACTTGACGCGATGCTGTCCGAACTAGGG
>JANNEE010000121.1:0-9314 GCA_031388325.1 Deinococcales bacterium | reverse complement strand
ACATCAGCGGACTCGAGCCTTAGAACTGGGTTATGACTTAATGACGTGGACATTTGATCCAGCTTTAACCAAAAATGCACGTTTGAACCTTGGTAAACTCGGCGCTCGAGCCGTTTCGTACCACCCAGATTGGTACACAATTAAAGGCGGGATTTATGCTGGGCTACCCGCCGACCGGTTTTTTGTCGAATGGGATTTAAGCCGAACGCTGACCGAACGCCCAAACACTGCCCCAATTGGAGCATATGCCCTCGAGAGAAATGGTGTAAGCGCTGGCAGTCCGAAACTGGATTTAACTGGCATTGTCCTGATCGAAAGCCCTCGAGATATAGATGCCTTAAAAGCTACTGATTTAGCGGCTGCTCAGACTTGGCGAAGCGCCCACCGTCTGGTTTTTCCGCATTACTTTAATCAAGGGTATGTGGTTACAGACATTCACGACACGGGCGAACGAACTTTTTATCATCTCGAGCGTGATTGATTTGGCTAGGCGCTTTGAGCTAAAAATCTTTTCCTCATAGCTCAAGACTCATAGCTCATAGCCTCTTAGGTCATTTGCTGCTCTTTTGCCTTTATGATGAGGCGTTACAAGCTGACCTCGAGATGACTCGAGAACCAGCAAGTTCTAGGAGGATTTTATGAAAACACCTGTGCGTGTTGCTGTGACTGGCGCGGCTGGTCAAATTGGTTATAGTTTGTTGTTCCGAATTGCCAGTGGTGAAATGCTGGGTCTGGATCAACCTGTTATTTTGCATTTGCTCGAGATTACCCCAGCCCTAAAAGCCTTGCAGGGTGTGATTATGGAACTCGAGGATTGTGCTTTCCCGCTACTGGCTGGTGTAGTGGCTTCGGATGACCCAATGGTTGCCTTTGCCGATGTCAATTATGCGCTGCTGGTTGGCGCAATGCCACGTAAGCAAGGCATGGAACGTGGCGATTTATTGGCAGCCAACGGCGGTATTTTTAAGCCCCAAGGTCATGCCCTGTCCGAAGTTGCAGACAGGAATGTCAAAGTCTTGGTGGTCGGTAATCCAGCCAATACCAATGCCTTAATCGCACAACAACATGCCCCTAAACTTGACCCAAAACAATTTACGGCGATGACCCGTTTGGATCATAATCGAGCATTGTCGCAACTGGCGGCTAAAACCAAGTCGCCAGTCTCGAGTGTTAAGCAACTGACGATTTGGGGCAATCATTCGAGTACCCAATACCCAGATATTTTTCATGCCACAGTCAACGGGCAGAACGCCGCCGCTTTGGTGGGCGACCAAGAATGGTTAGCTGGTACATTTATTCCAACGGTAGCCAAGCGCGGCGCAGCGATTATCGAAGCTCGCGGTTTAAGCAGTGCTGCCAGTGCTGCCAACGCCGCGATTGACCACATGCACGATTGGGCGTTAGGCTCGGCATGGACAAGCATGGGCATTCCATCAGATGGCAGTTATGGCATCCCTGAAGGTTTGATTTACAGCTTCCCAGTGACTTGCAAAGATGGGGTGTACAGCATTATCCAAGGACTCGAGATTAACGATTTTAGCCGCAGCAAAATGGATGCAACGGCGGCTGAACTCGAGGATGAACGCAAAGCCGTGCGTGAACTTGGTTTGATTTAATAGCTTCTAGCCAGTGCGTTAGGCTGCTCTCGAGACAATTCAAAATTTGTTAATCGAAATGGTCAATGTGCAGCGCGAGCTAAACTCGCGCTGCCGTTTAGATGAACACGTAACTTCCTTGCCAAACACCATACTCTGAGGTGGTCACGCCATTGCGGGTAGACCCCGTGTAGGTGGCTTGTCCAGCCCGAATTTCGATGGTGACTGTGCCACCAGCAATCGTGATTTTTCCAGCGTGAACGGCGGCTTTGCAGACACTCGAGTCATCGGTGTAGGTGTCTGTTCCCCAAACGGTACTGCCAGGAATTTCCGCGACCGCAGGGCAAGCGTAAGCGTAGCGTTTTCCGTTTTCGCCTCGGTAGGTAGCGGCATCGGTACTCCAAGTTGCTGCTACAGGTGTTGGCGTTGGGGCGGGTGTGGTTTGACATGCAATCAGTGCAAACAAAAGCAGACTGCCGACTAATTTTTTCATAAATCCTCCTTATGGACTTTTTAAGTATACAAAATCGGTGTCACTCGAGCGTCACATGTTGTTCTGGAGACAACAATGGGATTATTTTCATTGCATATTTATACTGTATACTGCCCAGATTATGCAAAACAAAGACCCTCGGCAGCGCCGTATTCAAGAGATTATTGCAGGGGAATTCATTGCCACCCAAGGCGAATTGGTTGATCGTTTACTCAAAGAAGGCTTTCATGTCACCCAAGCCACGGTCAGCCGTGACATTTCCGAGTTGCGTTTGGTGCGTCAGCCTTTTGGTAAAAATAAATACCGCTATGCCCTTTCTAAACATCAGTTATCGATTGACCCTTACGAGGAATTGCGGGTTCAATTTAAGCAATTTGTGCGTGATATTGACCGTGCCGAAAACATCGTGGTCTTAAAAGTCAGCGATGGCTACGCCATGGGCGTGGCATTAACGCTTGACCAGTTATCAAGGGATGACATTGTGGGAACACTGGCTGGACAAGACACGATTTTCTTAGCTGCCCGAAGTTTAGAGGCGGCAATCGTCATTAAACTTGAGTTTGAAGATTATTTAACCAGTTAATGGTTTTAACCGACTAATTTCTCGAGTTCATCCACCATGCTTTTTAGCACTTCAAAGCCGCGCTGCACAGGTTCGGGCTGGTTCATGTCTATACCCGCCAGTTTTAGCACCTCGAGTGGATAATCTGAACTGCCCGCACTTAAAAACTGCAAGTATTTCTTGGCTGCGGCTTCTCCTTGCTCTAAAACATCTTTGGCAAGCGCGTTGGCGGCGGCAATTCCAGTGGCGTATTGGTAGACATAGAACGGGGCGTACAGATGCCCAAAGTTCATCCAGCCAGAGCCTAAACGGGTTTCGTCTATCGTCACATGCCCGCCGTAACCTTCGGATAAAAGCGCCACAAGCCGTTCGGATAAGAATGGCGCAGTGATTGCCCCGCCATTTTCGACCCGTTCGTACAATTCGCGTTCTAACAGCGCCAGGGTTGGCATAATAAATAAGTAGCGGTGAAAATTCGAGAATGCTTCCTCGAGAATTGCCAATTTCATTTCTTTGCTTTCGGCTTTTTTGAGTAAATCTGCCCGAACCATGGCTTGATTAAAATTACTGGCAACTTCGGCTAAGAATAAACCGTACTCGGCGTAGACCGTGGGTTGGGTGGTGCGGGTCAGGTACGAGTGCATCGAATGCCCAAGTTCGTGTGCCAAAGTAGACATGCTGTACATGTCATCTGACCAGCTTTGAAAAATAAACGGGTGTGTGCCTTGAGCGCCGCTCGAGAATGCCCCAGCCCCCTTGCCTTGGTTCTGTCCCCAGTCCACCCAGCGCTCTTCAAATAAGCCTTTTTGCATGACATCGTGGTAATGCGCCCCGAGTGGTTTCATGCCCTCGAGAATCGTATTGCTGGCTTCGGCATAGGTCATTTTTGGACTGGCAATCAGTGGCGCAGGTGAATCGTAAATCGGAATGTCATAAGTGTGTAATGCGCCACCCATGGCTTTTTTACGCAATGCCCAATAGCGATGCCAGGTCGGTAAATTAGCCTTAAAGGTGCTGAGCAAATTCTCAAAGACCTGAACTGGAATATGGTTTTTTGATAAACTCATCTCGAGACTGCTGTTGTAGCCTCTGGCTCGCATGTTAAAAACATAGGCTTTGATGCTGCCCTGCAAAGTCGCCGCCAAAGTGTTCTGAAAAGCCAGATGTCCATCGGCGTAAGCCTCCCATGCAGCTTGACGCACCTGAGAATCTGTACTGGAAAGTAGTTCGCCGACACTGGTGTGCGAGACCACTTCGCCACTGGCTAAGTTTACAAATTTCATATCTGCGTCGGTGGCTGCATTCGAGGCGTTATACGCAGCACTTAGAGGTTCTTGGACTTGAGCCAGTAGCATTTCGGTTTCGCTATTGCGAACATGGGCTTTTTGTGCTTGCAGCACCCTTAAAGAATGCTTGTAGCGCTCTAAACGAGGCTCAATTTGGAACATTTGCTCGAGTCGGCTTGGGGCAATACTCAGTAACTCTGGTCGCATAAAAGCCGTTGCCCCAGAAAAAGCCGAGAACGCCGCGCCAGCTTCGGCGTACAGGCTCGAGTAATGAATGTTTGTGCCTTCGGTGGCTTGCAATAAACTTGGATACATGGTCATGATTCGAGCCGCCAAACCCAATCTGTCTCGGGTTTCTAAGGCTTCAAAAAGCACGCTTCCAGATTCGGCTAAGCGACCCTCGAAAACCGCGATTTGCGCTCCACAAGTTCGTACCGCCTCGAGTGCCACGCGCCAATCGGTTTCGGAACTAAAAACCGATTCTAAATCCCAAGTTTGCTCTTTTGTTAATTCGCTGCGTTTCGGTAAGGTCATAAACAAAGTCTACGCTTTTCACCACTTTCAAGAATAGAAGTCTATGCAACTTTAGATTTATTGAATCGGGTACACTTTCGTACAGGAAGTTCGGTTTCTGAAACTGCCACAGTCACTCGAGAACTACAAGTTTCTAACCATGTCCGCACAATGGGCTTCTAACCATGTCCTGCTATTCCGGGTGCGCTGGGCAGGAAGAAAAATGCCAATGCCAGAATCACGTAAACCCCAAGCAGCATAAATCCCTCGAGCCAGTTGGTTTCGCCGTCCCTCGTAACACTGTTTCCAATCAGAACCGCACCAATCAGGGTCACAATCTCGAGTGGGTTATTCAGTACCAAATCCATTGGTTTTCCAATAATCCATGATAGGAAAACGAGGATTGGGGCAACCAGTAGGGCAACTTGGACGGTGCTGCCAATAGCAATGGTAATGGCAAGTTCCATACGGTTTTTCATTGCAAAAACCACTGCACTGGCGTGTTCGGCTGCGTTACCGACAATTGGAATAATGATTAAGCCGACAAAGAATTCGGATAAACCAAAAGTTTTGGTGAAGCCTTCGATGCTGCCGACCAAAAATTCAGACATAAAGCCAACCAGCACCGTGCTGCCCAAGAGTACCCCGAGCGCAACAGCAACACTCCATTGTGGTTTGTGGTGTTCAGCTTCGGCTTCATCCGAGGTGGATAAAATATCTTTATGGGTCACAAGCGTAAAGATAATATTGGCAATATAGAGCGATATCAGCACAACCGAAACGCCAAGGGCTAAGTTGGCATCGTCTATTTTGACTTGGGCGCTCGAGATACCAAATTGTTTTTCAGTGATGTCAAATAAGGCTGGTACTAAAAAGGCAATCACGCTAATGACGAGCAAACTAGCGGCTGTGCCTGCACCATGACGATTAAAGGTTTGCTTTGGGTATTTTAAGCCCCCTAAAAACAAGGCAAGCCCCAAGACCAACAATAAATTGCCAATAATGCTGCCCGTAATACTGGCTTTGACCACATCGAATTTACCAGCCGATAGCGCAAAAAAAGCAATGATTAACTCGGTGGCATTGCCAAAGGTGGCGTTGAGTAAGCCGCCAATAGTTGCTCCAGTACGGGCAGCCAGTTCTTCGGTGGCTTTGCCCATCAACCCCGCCAGCGGCAAAATAGCGGCTGCCGAAACAATAAATATCCACATGTCGCCCGGATGAACAAAGAACTCGAGGATAAACGCTATTGGAACTAGCACCAGTAACCAATTTAACATGAGCTTAGTTTACGCGATTCTACTGGGAAAGTTCCATAAGCTACAAAAAAATTTGGTCTCGAGTGGCACTTCGCGCTAAAATACCTGATGCCTATTCATATTAGAGGTCAAGAAGGTGATGTTGCCAAGTATGTGCTGTTACCTGGCGATCCAAACCGCGCTAAATTTGTTGCCGAAAACTTTCTCGAGAAGGCTGTGCTGTACACCGAACATCGTGGAATGCTTGGCTATACTGGTTATTACAAAGGCATTCGGGTTTCGGTACAAACCACGATGATGGGTTGCCCGAGTGCGGCGATTACGGTCGAAGAACTGGCGTTGCTTGGTGCAAAATTGGTAATTCGGATTGGGACATGCGGCGGGACCAGCCCAAACCTTAACCCAGCCGATTTGGTCATTGTCCAAGCAGCCCTAGCACGCGACGGCACAACGCGCCAGTACCTCGGTGAAGGCAACCATACCCCGATTGCCGATTACCGCGTGGTCAGGGCGCTCGAGGTCGCGGCTGGAGGCTTGCCACATTGTGTGGGCTTAATTGCCTCCGATGATGCTTTTTATGCAGTCACATCCGAACAAGCCCGTGCCTTATATGATACCCGTGGTGTGCTTGGTCTCGAGATGGAAGCCAGTGCTGTCTTTACTGTCGCCCGACTTCGTGGACTCGAAAGTGGTGCAGTCATGACCGTTTCTAATTATATTGGCGACGAAAATCTTGTGCCAGATGATGTACTTAAAACAGGCGTGAGCAAGATGATTAAAACCGCACTCGAGGCAATCGTGCTACTCGAGGCAGAACAAGCCCTCTAAATGTTCACTGTAGCGCACATGGTTTAGACTGTTTTAAGCGCTCAAGACGAATCTTAACGGTATAATCGATTTCGGAGGTCACATGAAACGAGCTTTAACAACCATTGGTTTGCTGCTGGCATTATCTGGTGCAGCATTGGCACAAGATGTGCGTTCACTGGGATTAGGTGGTGCGTTAGTGCCGGGTCCTGCGGTCTCGCCCTTTAACCCAGCTTATTTGAATTACCCATCAGATGGACGTGGTGGTGGGATTACCCTGCCGATAGGTTTACTGAACTTTGTGCTGAACCCACAAATGAATGTGATTGATTTTTTAACCAATCGTTCACCGTACCTCAGTAACCCACCACAGAAAATCTTTAACTTTTTGGCTGCTTTTGACCAAGCAACCCACTTGAATAGTTTTATTTTAAACACCCCGACCCCTCCTGGTGAACTGAGCATTAACTTAAGCGCCAGTGGAATCAGCCTATTTGATGTCACCAACAACCGCCCCATCAACCTTGATTTCTCGAGCCTTGGTGGTTTATTTGGCACCCCAAGCGCCACCAGTGGAGTCACGCCTCTGATTGGTATCCCGTTTAGTATTGGACCTGTGGCAATTAAAATTGGCGTTTTTGCCAACATCGCCCCAACTGCCCCACGGATAGACCCAGCCCTAATTAGCGATATTTCTGACGGAAACTTAAATGGAACATACCCCAACGCGATCAGTGTTTCTGGACAAGCGGCGGCGGGTGTTTCTTTGGATTTGGCATTTAGCACCCCGATTTCTTTAAGTACCACCAAGCTCTACATTGGCGCTCGAGCCAGTGGATTCTTTGGCGCTGGCTATGCCGATGGTCGCGCTTCGGTCAGCATTAAACCCGGTTCAGACAGCGCTCTGACCAATGCCAAAATTGGCTATGAATACACCTATTTTATCTCGAGTCCATTGGCGGCTGGTTTAGGACAAGGCATCACCAATGGCTCTGGTTATGGGGTAGCTGGAGACTTTGGGGTTGTGGCAGACTTGCCCGGAATAAGCCTTGGAGTCCCCGAACTCGAGAAATTCACAATTGGTTTTGGTGTGATTGGTTTAATCGAAGCCAACACGTGGTCTGGAACAGAAATCCGCACGGTCTATAACCCAGACGATGGTACTTCGACCTCGACCACCAATAACAACGCCTCTCGAGGCGGTATCAATTTTAATCCGCTTTTTACCGTAAATGTGGCTGGTACGTTTAGTCTGGCTGGTGGTTTTAGGGTGCTTGCCATGCTTGATGGTCAACTTGGACGTGGTGGTTTTAACTTGCACCTTGGGGTTGAAGCCCAATGGACACTGTTTGTGCTGCGTGGCGGCATTGGTATCGAAAATGGTCGTTTCCGTTTTGGTCTTGGCGGCGGTCTCGAGTTTGCCCCCGGTTTGGGCTTAGACCTTGCCTTAACCGCCCACCCCACCCCTTTTATTGGTGGGACTTCGTTTGGTATTGCATTGGCGTTACGCTTAGGTTTCTAAATACCTCCTCAAAATATTTTAGGTGCTTTTGTTAAAATATTTTGCGACTAAAAGGAGTAAGGATAGTGTGTTTCACGCCGTAATGACAGAATTGCCGTATTTTGAAAATTCTAAAATGCAGGCGTGAGATACTTAAGGAGAAAAACATGAAAAAATTATTCCTCATGGCTGCCTTAGTGACAGCCTTCAGCGCTTGCAGCACCGCCACTTTAATTAACATCAACGTAGACGGCGATAGTTTTATTCCAGCCAATTTGCGTTCACCGCCCCCAGTGGTTGTCAGTGCAGGACCAACCGTAACCAATTACGCCATCCCAGACGGCGGTTTATCCCTTCCTTTACCAAGTCTTGCCTTTTTAACCAAAATTGCCCTAAAACTCAATGTTGGTGTGGTCTCGAGCGCGGCTGGAGCAATTAACGGCACACTCGAATTATTTGTTGCCCCTGTCAATTCGGGTAACTTATACGAGGCTGCCAATAAAGTACCAACAGGAGCGCTTTGTATTGCCGATGTGACCGTCAATGGCACAGACCCTATCGCGGTGAGCTTAAACTTGGCTGCCAACAGCCCAGCGCCTTGTGCCACCGCCTTTAACCGCATTAAGTCTGGGCAATTTAAGATTGGCGCTCGAGTGTCGTTTGCAGTCACCGCCGACACAACCGTTACCATCACCTTAACGAACTTTGATGTTGGCGTATCTGGTTATCCAATTCAGATATTGCAATAAACCGCTCTGGTGGCTCTAATACCAAATTGTGTTAATCAGTCGCGTATTTTGACTGATTAGCTTCCTACTTTTGGAAAAGTGACCGAACCATTGAACAATTTGAGTTTAGCCAAAAAAAGTCCACTCAAGATAAGCACACACAGTAAACCGATCCAATCACCAAACTGCACAAAAGGTGTTAAACCCGTTCTGGCTTGCACCAAACCCATCAAAGTAGTCTCGAGGGTCTGCGGAGCAACTTTTAGTAAAGCCCCATGTACATCTATAATCGCGCTTGAGCCGCCACCTGTCGCATGAATCACCATCCGACCTGTTTCTACTGCCCGAAAAGCACTGATGTGCTGATGCAAAATAGGCGTGGCAGTTGCCCCAGCCCAAAGTAAACTGTTCTGATATACCAAAACTTCTGCGCCACCCAAAACCGAAGCCCTTGCCAGACTCGGAAAAGTATTTTCCCAGCAGATACCAAGTCCAAAAATCACACCACCCAAACGCACCAGCCCTAAATTTGTGCCTTTGGTAAAACCAGCTTCGGTTAATGGAATCGGA
>JANNEE010000059.1:0-11017 GCA_031388325.1 Deinococcales bacterium | reverse complement strand
CGCCACAAATCTGGTTTTTGCACATGGGGACGCTTGGCAGAGCAATGTCATCACAAACAATAATCAATACGTGGGGCTAATAGATTGGGGCAACGCGGCTTGGTTGCCGTTAGAACGAGAAATTGCGTGGCTCGAGGATGCTGCGCTAACCCCAGCCCTCGAGCAGTTCGATTTGAATTTGTCGCAACTCTGGGCGCGACGGCTCGAGATTCTGCTGCTGGCTGGAATGAATGGACGCGGCACAATTGAAGCTGTACAGCGTGTTCTCGAGCGGTTCATTTCATAAATTTATTCGGCTGCATTGTCCTGCCTTTACAAATTTGTTAGAGTATTGGCGATGACTTGGGATGCTCGTGTTTATATTGATGAAACAGGGCATATCAAGAGTAATATTTTTGGCTTAGTCGCAGTATTTGTGCCATTAAGTATTCACCACGAATTAGAGCAAAGATGGCAAAGTTTACAACAACGCTTTTTGCTTGAAATTCAGAACTCAGCACAAGGTTATAACCTTGCAAAAGCGTATTTTCATAAACATCCCAATCAATTACCAGAGATTCACGCTGTAGATTTAATCAATCCTTCTAGCGCAAAGTATAGTCTTGAACATCCAAAACGCGATTTGATTTATCGTAAATACCCTAGAGGTCAAGAAGGTTCAGATAAGAATTATTGGAAAACTCATGTGGCTTGGCTTGATGCTGCATTTCAAATTCAAGATCAATTCAGACTCCCAACATTACTTATGGGTGGTGCATATGATTTGCATAACCCACAAGTAACTGGTAGTCCTACTATGGCAGATATTTTCAGACATTGGGATGCTCCAGAGTCTAAACATCCTGATTTCCAAGAAGCATTACTAAAGATGGGTCAATTACAAGCCCAACCAATCACTTGGGCTGTTCCCCAAATGCTCTTTGCTATTCAAAAAGAACTCGAACGACGTAATTGGACAGCCGAAATTGTGTTTGATGATAGTTCTGACAATCAAGGTTTTCGTGCCTCAACACTATTTAAGTATTTACAAGAAAAACAACATCTACCAAACATTAAAGGACTACTTTTTCGAGAAAGTCATCTGGAATCATTGTTGCAAATCGCTGATATTCATGCCTATGTTTTTGAATACCAAGAAAGACTAGCCCGAGAGAACAAGGTCTTGTCTGAGCGTGACCAAGCAATACTCTGGATGGCTCGTTATTATTTAGAGCGCCAGTTGCAACACAGCCCAATTCCAGAAATCACTCAAAAAGAACACATTTGGGGTAAATTACTTGCTTTTGAATACATCATCAGGAACTCAGGAAAGGCTGCGCTTCAAAATAAAGCACTACTCTGGTTTGTAAATCATTATGAGCGTATTACTGGGGTCTTTTCTTCCCCAGAAAATGGGCAAGGGCTAGGACGAAACGCCCTAGCCCCTGACTGATGAGGATAATAGCGCATGACTGGATTTATGTCAAATAAAAGGGATACCTAATGTCTTTCACCCGTGAGCAATTAAAACGTTACTCGAGACAGATTCTTCTGCCTGAAATTGGCTTAAATGGCACAGAGCGTCTGCGTGACTCGAGCGCCTTGGTGATTGGGGCAGGTGGCTTAGGCAGTCCAGTCTTAACTTATTTGGTCTCGAGTGGTGTAGGTCGGGTGCGGATTGCCGAAGCCGATACTTTGGAGCTTTCCAATTTGCAACGCCAATTTTTGTACAGCACCGAATCTATCGGGCAGCCAAAACTCGAATTAGCCTTAAAGCGCTTAAAAGCCCTGAATCCAGAAGTGCGGCTCGAGCCAGTTGGAAAGTTTGACTCGAGCAATGCTTTTGACTTAATCACCTCGAGTACAGTTACAATAGATTGCTCTGATACTTTTGAAACACGGCTTTTAATATCCGATACCGCCTCGAGTCTTCATAAAACATGGGTTTGGGGAGCAGCCGAAGGCTTTACGGGTATGACAGCTATTTTTAACTCGAGTCTAACTTTGCGCCATGCTTTCCCCGATGCTGCCCCAACAGAGAACTGCGATACCATCGGTGTCTTCGCACCTCTTCTTGGTGTGATTGGTTCTTTAATGGCGACTTCAGCGTTGCATCTGCTGCTTGGTTTTGAAGTGAAACCCCATGAATTGACCATTTTCGATGCCTCAGACTCGAGTTTTCGTAAAATTAAACTCCGCCCACCTAATCCCTAAACCTTTTGCCCTCTGCCTTCTTTGGGCATATGTCCTCATAATAATTTAGGAAACTGTACGCAGCGTTTAGTACCTAAATTCCCTGTCTGTCCTTTGGGTTTTCGGGTAGGCTGTTTTGGTTAGGCTAGAAAATCTTATTCGCGCATGGCTTAAGCGTTGTTTGGAGTCGTGTCGCACGAAGGAAGGAAGGAGGAGGGGTCTTGGAAGCCAATACGGGTGTTTTGAAAGAACTGGCAATGCGTGAAGCGCAACTGAGTGCAAAGGTTGCACAGGTCAAAGAGGATGCGCTGAAAATTGTGTCTGATGCTGAAGGTAAAGCCAAAGAATTACTGGCAAAAGCCGAAAGCGACGCGAATACTTTGGAAACCGAGTATAAGCAAAAGCGTGAAGGCGAGGAGAAATCCATTTTTGAAGCGGGCATGAGTGCAGCCAAAAGCGCAGCTGATGCTGTCTCGAGTGCTGCCGCAGGTAAAATTGCTGGTGCAGTACAGGTAATTGTCTCGAAGGTGTTACCTTAAAAGGAGTTCGGAAATGGCAATTGCAGATATGTCCGAAATCCTGATTCTCGGACGCAAACGAGATAACCTCGAAGTGATTCGAGCGCTGCAAGACGCAGCCGTAGTACAAATTGACCCTTTGGAAGACAGTGAAATCCCCAAAGGGGTTTTAGTTGGGGCAGATGCAACGCGTAAAGCCAGTTTAGAACGGATGTTGGCTCGAGCCGAGTCTGCTTTGGCGGCTTTGGGGGCGACCAATGCCACACCAGACTTCGATAAGTTGCGTGGGGTCAATCTCGAGTCGTTGCTTGAAGAAGTGGGTTCGCGTTCTGATGTCTTGGCACTCGAGAAATCCGAGTTGTCCCAAGAATTATCAGCCATTGGTAGTTTTCAAAGCGTGGCACGGACTTTGGGCGAATTGGCTGGTGGCTTAGGTAAAAGTGGTCGTTTGACGGCAATTGGTTTTACACTGTCCGACAAAAAAGAAGAAGAGAAGTTGCGCTCTGCGCTGCTCGAGACTGGAATAGACTTTGAACTTGGTCATCATCCAGTTGCAAAAACCTCGGCGGCGTTGTTGGCAGTTCGTTCTAAGGACGCGGCTGTGGCTCGTAGTGTGGTCTCGAGGGTTGGGCTTGCCGAGCTTCGTTTTCCTGGGCGTTTCGAGGGATTAAATTACTCAGATGCGGCTGCCCTGATGGAACAACGCGCCAAGACTTCACCTGAAGAAATGCAGGGTATTTTGCAAAGCATCGAAAGTCTAAATGCCAAGCACGCCAGTACCTTAGCTGCGGCTCGAGTTGAACTCAAAGACGAACTGGCTCGTTTTGAAGCCGTGAGTTCGAGTGTGGCTGGCAAGTATGGTTTTGCCTTGCGGGGTTGGATTCCAAAAGCCAACCATGCCCAACTCGAGCAGGCATTGACCCCATTAAAAGGTCAAGTGATTTATCAGTTCTCGAATGCGCCGCACCACCATGCCGACCATGTGCCAGTCAAATTGGTCAATAACAGTTTTGTCAAACCATTTGAAATGCTGATTGGTATTTTGCCACTGCCAGCTTACGGCACATTTGACCCAACTTGGGTTTTGGCGCTGTGTTTCCCACTGTTCTTTGGTTGGATTATCGGTGACGTTGGCTTAGGTGCTATTAGCGTTGCACTTTCGTTTTGGTTAGCTGGTCAAGCCAAAGCGGGTAAAACCATCAGCATTGATTTATTTGGCGCTAAACTCTCCCCGCCTGTTCTCGAGAATCTTTCGCATGTACTGCGTTGGATGGGTATTTCGAGCATTATTTTTGGTGTGGTTTTCGGAGAATTATTCGGCACGCTCGGCGAACACCTTGGAATTTTTGGGTTTAAACCAGGTGACGCTTTAATCACCTCTCCCCTGCACCGTGTTTCCTCGAGTGCCACCGCGATTATGCTTTTAATTTCTTTGATTCCGGGTGTGATTCAAGTGCTTGGTGGTTGGTTACTCCGCGCCAAGCTCGGTTATCAGCACAAGGATATGCCGCATTTTTACGAAGGTCTTGGAATGTTCTTTGCGGTGCTGGCAATGCTCCCGTGGGTTGGTCAATTTGCGCTAAATTGGACTTTCCCCAGTTGGGTCTTCCCTGTTCAAATGGGTTTACTGGTTTTGGGGATTGTCGTTTTTGGCTTACTTTCTAAGAAAATTTTCTTGATGTTCCTCGAGTTACCAACCAATTTCGGTAATGTGCTGTCTTACTTACGGCTTTACGCCGTGGGTTTGTCTGGCGCAGTGCTGGCAAATCTTGCCACCGATACCGGCTGGGCATTGGGCAATCAAATCGGTAGTGTACCGGGGGTTATCCTTGGTGTGATTGCCGCAAGTATTGTGCATTTATTGTTTATTGCCTTTACGATCATTGGTCACGTTCTTACCCCGCTTCGTTTACATTACGTTGAATTTTTCACCAAGTTCGGATACTACGACCATAACGGTCGCGCTTACCGCCCTCTCGCCAAACTTAGCGGCAATTCTGTCGCAAAATAATTTCGGAGGAAACACCATGAAGAAATACGTTCGTTACGCCCTGCCCGTCCTCGCTATCGCCCTTCTCTCGAGCCTCGGTCTTGCCGAAGGTGAAGCTGTCGCTGCTTTGGGCGACGGTAACGGTTTAGCCGCCATTGGTGCTGGCTTAGCCCTTGGTTTGGCTGGCGTTGGGGCTGGTATTGGTCTGGGTCAAATTGGTGCGGCAGCCGCCGGTGCAGTTGCCGAAAAACCAAGCATGTTCGGTCAAATGATTGTTTACTTGGCGCTCCCAGAATCCATTGTTATTTTCGGATTTTTGATTGCCAATACCCTTGCCGGTAAGGTCTAATATGGCAGACCTTGCCAAGCTGCTCGAAAGCGAAGCCAGTGCCGAGATCGAAACGATTCTCGCCGAAGCTCGCGGTCGTGCTGATGGCATCGTAAAGCAAGCAGAAGAGCAAGCCAAAAGCATTCTCGAGGGTAAGCGTCGCGCTCTCGAGAATGAACTGTCCGCCGCGAGGGTACGTGCCAAAAGCGCGTCTGATCTCGAGGGTTCAGCGCTAAAGCTCGGAGCAAGCCACGGTGCGAGTCAGCAAGCCTTTACCAGTGCCGAATCTGAATTGCGTAATTTTACAAAATCTGCCGAGTATGGCAATGTTCTCGAGAAACTCATTCGTGAGGCTTCCACAGCCCTTGGTGGTTTATCAAAACTCGAGGTGCATTCTACCGACCTTGAAATTGCCAAAAAAGCTGTTACGGCGGCTGGCTTAAACATCGAAGTCCATGCCAACAATGCGATTGAAACTGGTGTTCGTGGTGTGGGCTTAAGTGGCTCGAGTAGCGTCACCAATACGCTTTTAGGTCGTTTAGCCAGAGCCAAAGACGGTTTGTTGTCCGATGTCGCAAAGGTCTTAGGGTAATTCTTATGCCAGATGATTATGGTTATATCAATGCTCGAGTGCGGGTGATGCACTCTGGGTTGGTGACCAAGAAACTCGATGAAGCGATAAACGCGGCTTCGTATTCCGAGTTTTTAAGAATCCTGTCCGAGACCAGCATGAGTAGCGACCTTGGCGATGCCACCGCCAGTGGCGCGGGTTTGGTGCAACTCGATGCAGCACTTTCCAGAAACTTTTTTAATACCGCCCAAAAAATTGTCGGTATGGGAACGGGTTCGGCGGGTAAAGACATTGCGCTGCTGTTTGCCCGTTACGACTTACTGAACTTAAAAGCTGTGGCTCGAGGAAAAATCGGTGGGCGCAGTCCAGATGAAATTATGGCAAATTTAACCCCAGCCGGTAGCCTCAAACCTGTGGTGCTACAAGCCTTAGCCAGTGCTTCTGATATTGGCAACTTGGCTGGTGTGGCTGGAGTCAATGCCTCACCTTTGTCCAGTGCCTTTAGAAAAGCCGCCCAAGTCTTAACTGCCGATAACAACCTGCTCGAGTACGAAGTTGCCCTTGACCAAGCCTATTACAGCGCCGCCATCAAAGGCGCAGATTCAGGTGTGCTAAAAGATTATTTGCGCCGCGAAGTGGACGGCGCGAATTTACTGACCGCCATGAAACTAAAAGCCTCGGGTGCAAATGCCAATTCGGACTTGTACTTTGTTAAAGGTGGCAAAGAAGTAAATCAGGCACGTTTTGACCAAATTGTGTCTGGTAACGGCGGACTCGAGGGCTTAACGGCTTTTGCAAGAGTCTCGGAAACCGCCGACTTAGGTCAAGCCGAAAATGCTGTTCGCAGTGTCATGCTCGAGAATGCTAAAAAAGCCTACACGGGCGATGCCCTCGGTATTGGCGTGGTGATTGGTTTCTTGAAAGAAAAAGAACAAGAAGTTGCACTGGCGCGTTTAATTGCTAGAGCTAAGTTCTATAACGTTCCCACCGAAGTGATTAAGAAGGAGGTCGGACGTGGCGCTTAAACTCGCAGTTTTAACCGATGGCGAAACCGCCACGGGCTTTCGTCTGGCTGGCGTGGATGTTTTAGAAGCCACCAAAGAAAGCGCTATTAAAACCTTAGAAGCTGCTATTCAAAGCAACAACTTTGGTTTAATCGCGGTGGATGAATCGGTGATTGCTGACCCAGCCAAGTCACTCGAGCGTCAAATGCGCGGACGGCAATTGCCAGTATTGTTGCCGATTCCAAGCCTGACCGCCGCTTTTTCTGACAGCGTAGACGCAAAAGCCTATATGCGAGAATTGGTTCGCAGCACCATTGGATTTGAAATTAAGCTATGAGCTTTGAGCCTTGAGCAAAATCGAATCTTGAAGCTCAATAACACCACAAATTCATAGCTCAGAGCGCATAGCTCATAGCCTTTTAGGAGGTACAAATGGCAGGTAAAATTAAGAAAATTGCCGGTCCAGCCGTAATCGTCGAGGACTTAGAAGGCGCGAAAATGAACGATATTGTTCGCGTTGGAAAAGAGCAACTCGTCGGCGAAATTATTCGTCTGGACGGTAAGGAATGCTTCGTGCAAGTCTACGAAGACACAAACGGTTTATGTGTGGGCGAAACAGTCATCACCACCAATTTGCCACTGGCGGTAGAACTTGGACCGGGGATGTTAAATGGTGTGTTTGACGGAATTCAACGCCCTTTGGACAAAATCCGTGAGGCTTCCGGCGATTTTATTGCCCGTGGTGTAAACGTCAAATCGCTCTCGAGAACCCAAAAATGGGCTTTTACCCCGACTTCTAAAGTTGGCGATAAAGTTCTTGGCGGCTCGAGTATCGGCTCTGTCCCAGAATTTAGTTTTGTCCATAAAATTCTTGTTCCGCCAAACATTTCTGGGGTTGTCAAAAGCATTAAAGAAGCTGGCGAATACACCCTTGATGATGTCATGGCAGTTCTCGAGGACGGCACTGAATTGCGGATGTACCACACTTGGGCAGTGCGTCGTCCGCGCCCTGTCACCAAGAAACTCGAGCCTAATCTACCGTTCCTCACTGGAATGCGAATTTTGGATGTGCTTTGCCCATTAACCGCAGGTGGCACAGCCGCGATTCCGGGTCCGTTCGGGGCAGGTAAGACCGTGACCCAACAAAGCGTAGCCAAATACGGTAACGCCGATGTTGTGGTTTATGTTGGTTGTGGAGAACGCGGTAATGAAATGACCGACGTGCTGGTTGAGTTCCCAGAACTCGAGGACCCAAAGACTGGCAAGCCGTTAATGCAGCGCACGTTGTTGTTAGCCAACACTTCCAATATGCCAGTAGCCGCCCGTGAAGCCAGTTTGTACTGCGGTATTACTTTGGCAGAATACTTCCGTGACCAAGGTTACGCTGTTTCGATGATGGCAGACAGCACCAGCCGTTGGGCAGAAGCACTGCGCGAAATTGCTTCGCGTTTGCAAGAAATGCCCGCCGAGGAAGGCTACCCACCGTACCTTGCTTCGCGCTTATCTGCGTTCTACGAACGGGCTGGACGGGTCACAACGCTAGCTGGCGACACTGGTTCTGTTTCAGTGATTGGTGCGGTCTCCCCTGCTGGTGGCGACTTCTCCGAACCTGTGACCCAAGCCACCTTGCGTATCACTGGTGCATTCTGGGCGCTTGATGCGAGTTTATCCCGCGCTCGTCACTTCCCCGCGATTAACTGGGCGCAGAGCTACAGCTTGTTCAACCGTATCTTAGAGCCTTGGTACAGAGAAAACATTGCTAAGGATTACCCAGAAAAGCGCATTGCCCTGATTAACTTGCTGCAAAAAGAAGCCGCGCTTCAAGAAGTGGTGCAGTTGGTCGGACCAGACGCACTTGCCGACAACGAACGCCTCTCTCTCGAGGTTGGGCGGATTGTGCGCGAGGATTTCTTGCAGCAAAACGGCTATGACAAAGTAGATGCAAGCTGCTCGATGCAAAAAGCCTACGGCATGATGAACATGATGCTCGAGTTGTACAAAGCTGGCGATAATATGCTTGCTAAAGGCGGCGCAATTACCGATTTCTTAGACGATGCTGCCACCATCGAAAAAGTCGGACGCGCTCGTTTTGTACCAGAAGACGAATTTCCCGCGTACCAAGCCGAGTATATGAAAATGCTCGAGACTTCGTTTCGCGCCAAAGCCTAAAGGAGGTGAATCATGAGCTTATTAACCAAAGAATACACCGAAGTTGAATACGTTTCAGGTCCACTTTTGTTCTTGAAAAGTGCTTCTGATTTGCCTTACGGGGCTATTGTAGACATCACCGATGGCGTGAACCGCGTCCGTGGTGGTCAGGTCATCGAAGTTTCCGACGAATACACTGTGCTTCAAGTCTTCGAGGAAACCTCGGGCTTAGATTTAGCCCGTACCAAAGTCTCCCTTGTTGAAGACGTGGCGCGACTTGGCGTAAGTAAAGAAATGATTGGTCGCCGTTTCAACGGCATCGGTAAACCAATTGACGGACTGCCGCCAGTGGTTGCCGAAAAGCGCCTACCTATCAACGGAAGCGCCATTAACCCAGTGTCTCGAGAAAAACCAGAAGAATTTATTCAAACGGGCATCTCGAGCATTGATGTGAATATTTCCTTGGTACGCGGACAGAAACTCCCGATTTTCTCGGCTTCTGGTCTGCCACACAACGAACTAGCCCTGCAAATTGCGCGTCAAGCCAAAGTGCTGGGCGAAGGCGAAGGGTTCGCCGTGGTTTTTGCCGCCATGGGTATTACCCAACGCGAAGCCAGCCAATTCGTATCTGGTTTCGAGCAGACAGGCGCACTTGCCCGTTCGGTGTTGTTCTTGAACCAGGCTGACGACCCGACAGTAGAACGCCTTCTGACCCCACGTATGGCATTAACTGCCGCCGAGTATTTGGCATTCGAGCATGGCTACCACGTGCTGGTTATCCTGACAGATTTAACCAATTACTGCGAAGCGCTGCGTGAAATCGGTGGCGCTCGAGAAGAAATCCCCGGACGACGCGGCTACCCTGGTTATATGTACACCGACTTGGCTTCGCTTTACGAACGTGCTGGTGTGATTCACGGTAAACCCGGCTCGGTCACACAAATTCCGATTCTTTCGATGCCCGGCGACGACATCACACACCCGATTCCAGACTTGACCGGTTACATCACCGAAGGTCAGATTTATGTGGCTCGTAACCTCGACAGCGCTGGTATTTACCCACCCATCAATGTTCAACCAAGCCTAAGCCGCCTCATGAACAACGGAATTGGTAAGGGCAAGACTCGAGCCGACCACAAAGAAGTCGCCGACCAACTCTTTGCCTCTTATGCCCGTGGTATGGACTTGCGCCGCTTAGTTGCTATTACTGGTGAAGATGCCTTGACCGACAACGACAAAAAGTACCTGCGTTTTGCCGATGGCTTTGAAAAAACCTTTATCAACCAAGGACAAGCCAACCGTAGCATTGAAGACAGCCTGAACATCGCATGGGCATTGCTGTCCGAATTCCCAAAGAGCGAGTTAAAACGCATCCGCAAGGAATTTATCGAAACGAACTACGGTACACAGAAATTGTCCGAACTTGTCACCGCTTAAAGCAGGGCGAACATAAAGTTCGCCCCTACAAAAACCTCTTTAAGGAGGTGAACATATGGCAGAACAAATCAGTCCAACCCGCTCGAACTTACTGGCTCGGCGTGGCTCGAGACGACTAGCAGTACAGGGTGCTGACCTTCTTAAACGCAAACGTGACGCTTTAATTGGTGAGTTTTTTGCGCTGGTTAAGGAATCTTTGGCGGCTCGAGAAATGCTTCAGCAGTCAAGTAAAGATGCTTATTTTGCGCTTTTTGTGGCTAAGGCTTGGGATTCACCCGAAGCTGTGGAATCTTTGGCGCTGGCTAAACCAAGTGGGTTAAATCTTGAACTCGAGGTAGAGAGTATTTACGGGGTAAAAATCCCTAAAATACAACAACCAACTTTTAGTAAAGAGTTACCCTTCTCGCCAATTGGGGCTGGGGCGCGGACGCTCGAGGCAGCCGCTCAGTTCCAGAATTTGGTTGAAGCAATTATTAAGGTTGCCGCCACCGAAAATAAGTTGCGCCGTATTGGTGAGGAAATCAAGAAAACCTCGAGACGTGTAAATGCGCTCGAGCAAATTGTGATTCCGAACATCCAAGGCGAAATTAAATTTATTACTGATACACTCGACCAACGCGGACTCGAGGAAGTGACGACACTCAAACGGATTAAAGCCAAAATTGACCTTGATAAAGCCACGGCTAAAGGGGTTATCAGTGCCTCCAATGATATTGGTGCTGGACTCTAAGAAATTAGTTATTCAAATGCGCCCAAGCCTAGGCTTGAGCGCATTTTGTTTTTTGATGCTATGCTGCCTACCATATCTGATATAGAATGGCGGGGATAGTAAAAGTTGAAAATTGCTCA